>JBJMPB010000071.1:0-5142 GCA_045803455.1 Gemmatimonadales bacterium
CCAGCTCGGGGTTTCGCGCGGCTTCGAGATCCATCCGCTCGGCCATGGCCGCAACCAGGGTGATCAGACGAGTCACTTCGTGCTCGGCCAGAAGACTGATCTGCAGATCCAGGTCGGCCCGGCGGTCGGCCAGCGCGGCCATGCGATTCTGGCTGATCAGTACGAAAGTGGAGAGGAAAATCGCCTCGACTGACGCCAGCATCGCCAGGACGACAAAGGACCGATCGAAGCGAGGAATACCCGGGATCCAGCCCAGGTTGATGATGATCCAAGTCCCAAACACAAGGAGATGGATGTAGACGAAGCGCATACTGCCGGTGAACCGGGTGATCGCATCCGCGATCCGTTCCTGCCGACTCCGGCTTCCCTCCTGCTCGCGCCGGTGTTCCAGCAGTGCCTTGATGTTTCGGTCCACCACGTGGGCCAGGTCGGGTGAGCTCTTTCGGCCGAGATGCGACATACCGGAATACCTATTGCAACGGCGAGCGGAAGTGTGTGGTCCGGCTCACATGGACTGGTAGAAGATCATCGACGGGGGGACAGCAGTGGCAGGTATTCTATCCAGGGCCCTACGGCATGGGTGTACTGGCGTGCCATCACCCGGGCAATCTGTGCTAGATGATTGAGATCGTGAGCCACCCAGGTCGCCAGTAACTGCCCCAGCGTCACGGGGCCGAGCTCGGGGTGGAGGCCGCGACGATCGAGGTCGGAGGCTTGCAGGCGGTGTGACTCCAGCCGGCCCACATTGCTGCGGCGCAGCTCGGCAAAAGCATCGAGCAGTTCTTCCAGAGTCTTTCCCTGAGATTCGCGAAACTGAGCAAAGCGGTCGAAGGGCGTGAAAGCCCGCGAGTCGCCCTGGGCCAGCAACAGCTCGAGCCGGGGAATCCAGTCCGTCCGATCCCCATGAATCAGGTGCCCGACGATGTCGTAGGCACTCCAGGTGTCGGGCCCCTCATTGGAGTGTACCCACGCATCGGGCAGACCTCTTAGCCAGGCACGGAGCACCTCCGGTGTGGCCCGCAGCACCGGCAGCGCATCGCTTAGCGTGAACTGCACGAGCGATTGATCCACGGATTCACGAAGGCCAGAACAAAGTGTCACCTCGGGTAAGCACAGAGGGCGGGATCTGCCCTAAATTAGCGCTACCCTGATGGATCTGCCTCGACAGGAGTCTTCACGTGGTTTCCCCAGTTCCTTGGCGCCTCTGCCTGATGCTTCTTGCTGGAGCAGGGCTGGCGGGCTGTAGTCAGAGCACCACCCGGCACCCCGACGCGGGACCGGTTGTATTCGAGGATCGCTTGGTTATTCAGGACACCGATGACCGTTCGCCGCTTGGCATACCGCTGTCTGCGCTGCCGCCGGCGGGTGCCTGCCGTCTGTGGAAGCCGGGCCGTCCGGTTCGGGAGCAGGCTCCTGTCGGCGTGTGTGCTCAGATCGAGCCGGCGGCCCCGCCGGAGAGCTGGATCCTGTATCGGCCCAGTCAGGATCCACGGCTGGTTCACGTGAGAGTGGTGGATCCGGACCAGGCGGGGCTCGTCACCCAGGTGCGCGTGTACGACGCGGAGCGAGGGACCTACCTGGGCTCGAAGCAACGGGCGCATTCTTGACGGGACCAATCTTCGGGATATATTCGGGAAAGTAGTGCCGAACAAACCCCGAAGACGAGGCACCATGTTCTTCCCCGCACTCTCCAGCCTGCCGCCATCTCCCGGCGTTCTCTCCCGAACTGCATCAAAGCCGGCAAGCCGGAAACCATCCAGCGCCCTTCAGCGCTGTCCCGACTGCGCCGGCCCCCTGGTACCCTCGTCAGGCTGTTTCAGTTGCACCCAATGTGGATGGGGACTATGCGGGTGATGGAAGCGGGAAGGACGGGAAGCACGGATGCGGGGAAGTTGGGACGCGGAGAAGCGGAGCAAGCAGTTCCACAATTGGATCTACTTCCCTCCGTCCCCGCTTCCCCCCTTCCTGTTCTCGACACCCGGGCCCGGGGCACCCGGTTTATCCAGCTCTCCGTGCGCTCGGTGCTCAACACCCCGGCATCAACGCATATGGGATTCTGGTCCATCAATCCCTATGTCGGATGCGAGTTCGGCTGCTCCTACTGCTACGCGCGGGACACCCATCGGTGGGTGATGGAGCGGGCGGACGGGCGGACGGGCGGACAGTCGGTCGGAGCTTTGGGTGAGTCCAGCGAACATGGCTCGGATGAACCCAAAGGCCTTGCAGGTAAACCGTCCGCCCGTCCGCCCGCCCGGCTGCCCGCCTGGGAGGCCTTTGAGAAAGAAATCTTGGTCAAATCCGGCGTTGCCGAGGTGCTGGGCCGTACGCTCAAACCTGCTCGGCTAGCCGGCCAATCGCTGGTTATTGGCACCGCCACTGATCCCTATCAGCCGGCCGAGCGGCGGTTTCGACTCACCCGGCGCATTCTCGAGGTGTTGCGCTCCTATCACGGGCTCTCGATCGAGATCATCACCAAGTCGCCTTTGGTCACCCGCGATCTCGACCTGCTGCAGGCGCTCTCTCAACAGAACGAGGTAAACGTCAACATTTCCCTGGCCACAGCGGACCCCCGGCTGGCCCGCCGCCTGGAGCTGCGCTCGCCGATTCCAGCGGCGCGGTTGCGGGCACTGCGACGGCTCACCCAAGGCGGGGTTTATGCCGGACTTATTGTGGCGCCAATCATTCCCGGCATCACCGATGACTGGGCCGGATTGGCCCGGCTCATGGAAGCAGCGAAGGAGGCAGGTGCCCGCTACGTGATCGGGTCGGCGCTCCGGCTCGGTCCCGCGGCGCGGCGCCGCTTCCTTCCCGTACTCGAGCGCGAGTTCCCGGCTCTGTACGAGCGCTATCGCCGGCATTACGCCGGTAGCGACATGGCCAGCCGAAGCTATCAGGATGCGCTCACTCGCCGGCTCAATGCCCTACGTCAAGCCTACGGGTTTGCCGGCGATGAGGCGAGTAAGCGGCGCCGGCAGCGGCTCGAAGCTGCCGAGCACAGCGGCAAAGTGGTGGATGCGGCCGAGCAGTCCGTCCTGTTATAGAGGGAAATCGCCATGAGCAGCGCCGAACATGATCGCAGGATCGATTACATCGAGTTCTCCGTCACCAATGTGCCGGAGGCTAAGCGTTTTTACGGCGAAGCGTTTGGCTGGAGCTTCGAGGATTACGGACCGGAATACGCCAGCTTTGCCGATGGCCGGCTGAGCGGCGGATTTCAGACGGTCTCCCGGGTTGCCACTGGGGGACCCCTGGTGGTGATCTACGCGTTCGATTTGGAGGCGCAGGAGCGCCGGGTCAAACAGGCGGGCGGCGCCATCGTGCGAGCCATTTTCAGCTTTCCCGGTGGCCGCCGTTTCCATTTTACCGATCCCAGCGGCAATGAGCTGGCGGTATGGTCCGACACCAACGGTGAACGGTAGAACGGTTAACGGTAAACAGGGAATTCACCACGAGAGAATTCGCCATCCTGTTCACCGTTTACTGTTCACCGTTCACGCTTTTCGCCTATGCGTTCCGTGTTGTTCGTCGACCCGCCCGCCTTCTGTACCACGCTGGAAGGTCTGGTGGCCCCGGCCCTCCGAACCCGTCCGCTCGCCATCGCGCGTGCGGGAGCAGACCGGGCCACGGTTCTGGCGCTCTCACCCGAGGCGCGATTGGCCGGGTTGACCCCCGGCATGCCGGTGCAAAAGGCCCAGCGGCTCTGCCGCGATCTCATCGTGGTGCCCCCCAACCCGCAGCTCTATGCCCGAGCGTCTCGTGCCTTGCACGAGATTCTGCAGCTGTTTGCCCCGACCATCGAGCCCCGGGGATACGGCCATGCCTTTCTCGATCTCACCGGAACCAGCCGGCTGTTCGGCCCGCCGCAGGACGTGGCGGCCCGGCTCGGGCGAGAAGTGCGGGCCCGGCTCCGCTTTCCTATCTCTGTGGGAATCGCTGGGAACAAGCTGGTGAGCCAGGCGGCGATACGGGTGGACAGGCGGATAGTCGGACAGGCGGACGGAATCAGCGGCAATGAGCTGTTATACGTACCGGCCGGCAACGAACGGGAGTTCCTGGCGCCTCAGCCTCTGGAAGTGCTGCCCGAGCTCGATCCCGACATGCGGTTTCGGCTGGACGAGTATCAGCTGGAGCTGGTCGGGGAAGTCGCCAGTATCGCCGAGAGCGCGCTCTGCGCGGTGTTCGGGCGAGAGGGCCGAGTGCTCCGGGCCAGAGCCCGGGGAATAGACCCGCGTCCGGTCCTCTCACCGGAGCAGCAGTCGGTATTCTGCCTGGTGCATACCCTGTCGAGCGACACCAACGATCTCGGCGTCCTACATCCGGTCCTGCGGTTGCTCAGTGAGCGGCTGGGGCGGCGGCTCCGTCACCGGGAGCTCGCCGCCGGCCGACTGCGCCTGCAGGCCACCTACGCTGATTACACCACCGTCACCCGCAGTGTTCCGCTGAGCACCGCAGTGCTCGATGCGGAGCTTTGGGATGCAGCCCGGCGGGCCTTTGCCATGGCCAACACGAAACGGCTGGCAGTCCGTTCACTGGCGCTCACCCTGGATCAGCTGGTAGAGAAAGAGACGCAGCTGGAGTTATGGGCGGGGCAGACGGGCAGCGAGGCAGCGGGGCAGCAGGGGCACGAAGAGTCTGCAAACCGGGTGGACTGCCCCGCGGCCCAACTGCCCCGCGGCCCCGCTGATCTCCAGCACGCCATCGATCACATCCACGCTCGCTACGGTGCCGGTGCACTCCGGCAGGGAGTGCCGCTGACTGCTCGCCGCCCGGCTCTGCGTCACCAGACCATCACGACCTTGCCAAAGGTCGCATTGCCTTCGAGCACCCGATGTGCGTCTGCAAGTTGAGTCATTGGGTAGCTCCGCTCCAACACGGGCCGGAGCGCCGCCGACTGGCCGAAGCGCGGCTCGAACAGCGGCAGCATTCGGTTTCCGAACTCCCGAACCAGCGGAATTCGCTCCTCCAATCCACGGGTTCGCATGACCGTGCCCACGATCTCCAGCCGCTTCCGCAGCAGCGGACCCAGATCAGCAGTGGTTTGGCTCCCCGCCAGAAAGCCGAGCAGAATGAGCCGGCCCCGCGGCGCGAGCACCGCCAGGTTATCAGCCAGCGCTGGCCCACCCAACACGTCGAACACCACAT
>JBJMPB010000092.1:0-8751 GCA_045803455.1 Gemmatimonadales bacterium
GTTGATCCGGGTGCCCACGGGGTACTTGAGCGGCAGCACCATCCAGGGATCCTGCTCGGTCTGCTTCATGCCGAGCGAGATCTTCTCCTCGGCCTCGTCCACCTTCAGCACCACCGCCTCGATGGTTTCGCCGATGCTCACGATCTTCGACGGATGGCGAACGTTCCGGGTCCAGCTCATCTCGGAGATGTGCACCAGTCCCTCGATCCCGGGCTCGATTTCGACGAAGGCACCGTAATTGGTGATCGAGACGACCTTGCCCTGAACTCTGGTGCCCACCGGGTACTTGGCGGCAACATTCTGCCAGGGATAGGACTGCAGCTGCTTCATGCCCAGGCTGATCCGCTCCCGTTGCCAGTCGATATCGAGGATCTTGACCTCGACTTCTTTCCCGATGGCGACCATTTCGGTGGGGTGCGACACCCGGCCGTAGGACATGTCGGTGATATGAAGCAGTCCGTCGACGCCGCCGAGGTCGATGAAGGCGCCGAAGTCGGTGATGTTCTTCACCACTCCCTTCCGGACCTGCCCCACCGCCAGCTCCTTCATCAGGTGCTCGCGTTTGTGGGCCCGCTCGTTCTCCAGGATCACCCGGCGGCTGACCACGATATTGCGCCGCCGCTTGTTCAGCTTGATGATCTTGAACTCGTAAGTCTGACCCAGCAGCTCGTCGATGTTGGGCACCCGCCGAAGCGCAATTTGGCTTCCGGGCAGGAAAGCATCCACACCCATCAGGTTTACCACCACTCCACCCTTGATCTTCTTGACCAGGGTTCCCTCGACCGGCTGATCGCCCTCGTGGGCCACGCGGATCTTTTCCCAGACCCGCATGAAGTCGGCCTTCTTCTTGGACAGGACGACAGCGCCTTCCTGGTCCTCGAGGTGCTCCAGGAAGACCTCGACCTCATCACCCTCTTTAAGGGTGTGAGGGTCCTTGAACTCGTCCAGGGGAACGGAGCCTTCGGACTTGAAACCGACGTCGAGAATTACCGCATTGTCCGTGACCCGCAGAACCTTGGACTTGACGATCTCGCCTTCGACGATCTGCGACATGGTGCCCTCGTACATCGAGAGCATCTGCTCGTAGTCTTCGTCGCTATAGTCTTCGTCGTAGAGGTCCTGGCGAACCCGGAGGCCGGTGGGAGAGGTGAACTGATCGCTTGAAGGATGAAGTTGGTCGAGCATGCGAAAGGCTGGGTCCTTTAGTCTGGCCGGGCAACCACGCCACGGGTAAAAGTCGAGCCGCCGGCAGCAGGAGTGCTTTCCGACGGGAGCCAAGAAGGATAGCGGCGCCCAAGACACAACGCAAGATCTATCAAGCGGTTGCCCCTGAATTAGCGGCCTGAGAAAAGGGGCCGGGCGCGGTCAACGATGAAGCGAACCTGGTCGGCGAAATCCATGCTGGTGGTATCGAGGTGCACGGCATCCGGCGCGGGACGCAGCGGAGCCACCTCACGGGTGGAGTCGGCGTGGTCTCGGGCAGCCAGAGCAGCCGCCTCGGCATCCAGATGACCCGGTTCGACCGCCATTCCTCGCTGACTGATCCGCCGCCCGGCCCTGGCCTCGGGTGAAGCGGTGAGAAAAATCTTGAGATCGGCATCGGGAAAGACGACCGTCCCGATGTCACGCCCATCGACGACAACGTCCTGGCCGGCCCGAACCATGGCCCGCAGCCGCGAGTTTATCCACTCCCGTACCACCGGCATCGCGGCGATAGCCGAGACGTGTGCGGTAACTTCGGGACTCCGGAGTGCCTCTTCGACCGGCTCTCCCTCGAGGGAGGCGGAGAACCCCACCCCGTCCGACTGCAGCATCAGACCGCGATCTTCCGCCGCCCGGAGAATTCTCTCGGGGTTCTGGCCCGCGAGAGTCCCAACTCCCGACCCGGCCCGGGAGCCTTCGCGCAGCGCGACCAGGGTAACTCCTCGGTACAGTGAGCCCGAGTCCAGATGAGCAAATCCCAAGGCCTCGGCTACCGCTCGGGCGGTGCTGCTCTTTCCCGAGGCTGAGGGTCCATCGATCGCAATCACCCCACCGCTCACCGGGTACCTCCTGCCGAGAGCCGGCTGAGGGTCTGGGGAAAGCCGGGGAAGCTCACCGCGGCACAGGCGAGATCGTCAATCTCCACCCCTGCCCCCGGCACTGTGCCGAGCACGGCAAAGGCCATGGCCAGACGATGATCGGCCGCGGTCCGTACCGGCCCAGCCGGCGGCTGGTCACCACCTCCGACCAGCAGATCATCGCCCTGAACCTCGGCCCGGGCGCCTACCGCTCTGAGATTCTCTGCCAGCAGTCCCAGGCGGTCGCTTTCCTTGACCCGAAGCTCACCCACCTGCCGAAAGGTGGTGATGCCCTGCGCCCGCGAGGCGAGAACCGCGAGCAGCGGGATTTCATCGATCAGGCCGGGAATCTCTTCCGCCGTGACCTCTGTTCCCCGCAACGAGGCGGGCTGAACCACCAGATCTCCCACCGGTTCTTCGAACTGGTCCGATTGGTTTTCGACCTCTACCAGGCCACCCATGCGAGCCAGCACCTGAAGGAAGCCGGTGCGGGTGGGGTTGAGCCCAACTCCCGATATGCGCAAGGATCCGCTTTCAGCCAGCAGAGCGGCGCCCACCAGAAACGCGGCCGATGAGGGGTCGCCCGGCACATCGATGGTGAACGGCTCGATCCTGCCGGTCGGTTTGGAAGTGATCCAGCCGTCATTCTCCGTCAGCTCGTACCCGAAGGCTCGGAGCAGCCGCTCGGTGTGATCGCGGGAGCGGCCGTGTGGCTCACGCAGGCTGACCTCGACGTTCCCGACGATTCCGGCGAGAAGGAGGGCGCTCTTGATCTGCGCGCTCGAGACCGGCAGCTGGTAGCGGAGGGGTTTGAGCGAGCCGCCATGGATCGTCAGCGGCAACCCGTCCCCGTTTTGCTCGGTAAAGCGGGCGCCCATGGCTGCCAGCGGAGTGGTAACCCGGCGCATTGGCCGGCGCCGCAGCGAGCTGTCGCCCGTCAGGGTGGCGACGAAATCGTGTCCTGCCAGAACTCCCAGGGTCAGGCGAGTGGTCGTTCCCGAGTTGCCGCAGTCGAGGATTCGATCGGGCCGCCGGAGCCCGCCGTGACCGTGAACCTGCGCCACCGCGCCGGCCCGGAGAGGAGATATCCTTGCGCCGAGCTGTCGCAAGATCCGGGCGGTCGAACGCGCATCCAGAGAGGTGAGCGCGCCACGTATTCTACTCGAGCCCCGCGCCAGTGCTGCCAGCAGCAGTACTCGGTGCGTGATGCTCTTGTCTCCAGGGACCCGGACATTGCCGGCCACCCTCACCGTTCGATGCCCAGCCGAAAGTCGCGCGCAGTCTCGCAGAACTGAAGGAGAGCGCCCCGCTCTTCGTCCGACAGAAGCTGCTGCAGCTCCTGCAGCCCGGTCCGGGTTTGTTCCAGAGCCTCGACCACTGCCGAACGATTCAGCAGCAGAATATCCACCCACATCTCGGGATTGCTGGCCGCCAGCCGGGTGGTATCCTTGGCCCCACTCCCGAATGACACTCCTCCCAATCCACGCTCGGCGAGCACCTTGGCCAGGGCGTAGCCTACCGCCTGTGGCAGGTGACTGGTCCAGGCCAGCTGTCGGTCATGTGCTGCCGGATCAATCAGCACTGGAGACGCATTCAGGGTGTGCTCCCAGAAGCCGGCCACCGCGGCCGCAGCTCGATGGCCGGCGGGTGTACCGGTCTCGCAGACGTACACCACGCACCCGCGAAGGCGCTCCGGACTGGCTGACAGGAAGCCGGTCTGGTGGGTCCCCGCGAGTGGATGACCTCCAGCGAAGCGCTCGCCTAAACCGGAGGCGACGGCGTGCCGGATAATCGGCTCCTTGACGCTACAGACATCAGTCAGCACTGCTCCGGGAGCCAGCACTGAAGCCAGCGAGCCAATCAACTCCAGGGTTGCCCGAGGCGGCACCGCCAGCACCACGATCTCCGCCTTCCCGGCGGCCTGAAGCGGGGTGTCCGCCAGCTCGGTGATGGCTCCCGCTTTCAGCGCCTGAATTCCCTCTGCAGGCAGCGGTGAATACCCCACCACCCGGATTACCCCCGCCAGGCGCGCTTGCCACGCCAGGGAGCCTCCAATGGCGCCTAGGCCGATGACTGCCAGCGACGATGGGTGCACGGATTGTTAGAGAGTGCTCAGGTGAAGCGACGTTGTTGCCCGGGAACAGCCAAGATTGTACTGATAAGGCGTCCGATTCTCAAACGGAATCTCGCGTGGCGAAGATCCTGGTCGTGGAAGACAGCCCCGACAACATGAAGCTCTTCCGTACCCTGCTGACCCTCAAGGGTCACGAGGTGGTTGGGCTCTCCGGCGGAGAGGGGCTGCTGGACACGATCGAGCAGGGAAACTTTGATCTGGTGCTCATGGACATTCAGCTGCCCGGCAAAGACGGCTTTGCCCTGCTCCGGGAAATCCGCGGCTCTCCAATCGGAACCATGCCGGTGCTTGCCCTGACGGCGCACGCCATGACCGGAGACCGGGAACGCGCTCTTCAAGCGGGGTTCGACGGGTACATCACCAAGCCGATTGACGTGAGGGCATTTCCGGAGCAGGTGCAGCGCGCGCTGCAGGACGAACGGCTGAGCGGTTAATCACCCAATGAAGAGTCGAAGCGCAACAGCATCAGGGAGTGGGCCACCAGATTGACTCTCGCTTCTCGCACTGGCCGAACACTCGGATGCGCCGTATTCAGCACTTCGGCCCAGGACCCGGGACGGCCCAGGGCGGGAAGGATGAAGGTCTTTGAGCGAGCGCCTCCGTTGAGGAGCAGCAGGATCGCTTCTCCGGCGACTGGCCGTCCTGGTTCATCGGTTTCGTCGGTCGCTTCAGCTCGGATCAACATCCCAAGCACATGATTGGCCGGGTCGTTCCACTCCTGCGAGGTCATCTCCCCTCCGTCAGCCCGAAGCCAGGTCAGGTCCTTGGCGCTTCCGTTCGTGGCCTCGTGCCGGAAGAACGTGCGTCGGCGGAGTACCGGGTGCGCGGCCCGGATGGCAAAGACGCTGCGGGTGAACTCCAGCAGGTCCCGCTGCAGTGGGCCGAGCCGCCAGTCGATCCAGGTTGTCGGATTGTCCTGGCAATAGGCGTTGTTATTCCCCGATTGTGACCGGCCGATCTCGTCGCCATGGGAGATCATGGGTACGCCCTGAGAGAAGGCCAGGGTGCCCAGGAAATTTCGTTTGATGCGCTCCCGCATCCGGACGACGTGGGCCGCTTCGGTGGCGCCCTCGACACCCCAGTTCCGGCTCAGGTTGTGGTCGGTGCCGTCCCGGTTGTTCTCCCCGTTGGCTTCGTTGTGTTTGGATTCGTAGCTGACGAGGTCCTGCAAGGTGTAACCATCGTGACAGGTGACGAAGTTCACGCTGGCTTGCGGGGTGCGGCCGCTCGTCTCGTACAGATCGCTGCTGCCGGAGAGCCTCGAGGCCAGATCGCCCACTGTTCCTGAGTCGGCTCGCCAGAATTGACGGATGGTGTCGCGGTACTTGCCGTTCCATTCCGCCCAACCGATGGGGAAACGGCCCGCCTGGTAGCCGTCGGGCCCAAGATCCCAGGGCTCCGCGATCAGCTTTGCATGAGACACGATCGGATCCTGGCGAACCACCTTGAAGAATTCGCCGAACGGATCCACGCCATCGTTCCCCCTCGCCAAAACTGGGGCAAGATCGAATCGGAAGCCGTCGACATGCATTTCCGTGATCCAGTATCTCAGGCTGTCCATCACCAGCTGCATGGTGCGCGGATGGCGCAGATCGACGGTGTTGCCGCAACCGGTGAAGTCGACGTAGAGCCGTCGGTTCTCCGCTTTGAGACGATAGTAGGCTGAGTTATCGATTCCCCGGAACGACAAGGTCGGGCCCAGGTGGTTGCCTTCGGCGGTGTGGTTGTACACCACGTCCAGGATCACCTCGAGCCCCGCGGCATGAAGCCGCTTGACCATGGCCTTGAACTCGGCAACCTGCTGTCCGGCCGGCGCGCCGCTGGTCGCATACCGGATATCCGGGGCAAAGTATCCGATGCTGCTGTAGCCCCAGTAGTTGGTGAGTCCCTGCTCGGCCAGCCGCCGCTCGGTCGCGACGTGATGGATCGGCAGCAGCTCAATTGCGGTCACCCCCAGGCCCTTCAAATGATCGATCACGGGATCGCTCGCCAGGCCCAGGTAAGTCCCCCGGAGCGGCTCGGGCACGTCGGGGTGCAGGATGGTCATTCCCTTGACGTGGCATTCGTAGATCACTGTCCGGTTCCAGGGAGTGCGGAGAAGTTGGTCGTCTCCCCAGCTGAAGGCCGATTCGACAACGATGGACTTGGGCATGCCGCCGGCGCTGTCTTGCGAGTCGAGCGCAAGATCGCGGTCGGGGTCGCCGCTCCGGACCGGATAACCGGCGAGGGCATCGCTCCACTGGAGCGTGCCACTGATGGCTTTGGCATAGGGATCGAGGAGCAGCTTGGCCGGATTGAAGCGATGACCTTCGGCGGGGGCGTGCGGACCATGGACCCGATAGCCGTAGGCCTGGCCGGGCCGCACATCCGGCAGGTAGGCATGCCAGACCTGGTCGCTCCGTTCTTTCAGCTCGACCCGCTCGGCTTCAACCGCGTCATCGGGGTGGTTGAACAGGCAGAGCTCCACCCGATGTCCGTTGGCAGAGAAGAGGGCAAAGTTGGTCCCCTCGCCGTCCCAGGTGGCGCCGAGGGGAGCCGGATGACCCGGCCAGACCCGGATCAGAGCTGCCTCAAAAGTGCAGCGCTCCGGGGCTGCGGGGATGTTTCAAGGGGTTTGGCGGAACCGAACACTCCGGACCCGCGCGAGCCCGCGGATCACGACACCCAGGGTCACCAGGGTCCACAGCGCAGTGAACACGATCTTGCCGGAGTCTGAAGCTGTGCGCAGCCCTCCCAGGAAATAGAGGGCCACGAACACAGCGTCGACCAGGAGCACGGCGATCACCAGCCACATAACTTCGCGCTTCACTCTTTTCATGCCGACTGACCCGCGGCTCGGGCCGATTTCAGCTCGACCGGTCGGACCGCGCCCACGCCGGCGGAATTGCCGGTTACCACTCGCCGATGATAGTCGATCTGACCGAGATGGTATGTCAGATGGGTGGCCAGGTGCACCAGATACTCGCCCGTGGCCACGGTCATTCCGGCAATCGGCTCGGGATAGTCTTCCTGGAGGAGAGTTGCCGTAGGCCGGGAGAGACCCATCCTGACCGCCTCCCTGGCGGCCTCGATTTCCCGGAGCAGCTCGGCCCGCGGCACATTGCGCCGGGAGAACTCGGCCGGACGGTCACGAACGTAGCCAGTGTCGGCAAAATATCGTCCGATGAAATGCTGCAGGTTTCCCGCGAGATGGAGGGCCAGGGTTCCACCGGAGTTGGGCAGCCCGGGAACCAAACGCCAGAGATCGGCCTCGTCGGGATAGGCCTCGACCTCTCGCTGCAGCGCCGCGAGATCTCTGTCCAAGACGGCAGCCACGGCTGCTACCAGCAGCACCACCGCCTCACTCACGCGGTTTCATTCGTTCAGGTCTATCCGCTCCAACTCTCGTTCGGTCGCGCCCTCACGCAGCCGACGAAACACGGACTCCAGCAGCTCAACCCCAATGAGCAGCCCTACCGTGACCAGAGTCAGAACGATCGAGGCCAGCAAATGACCGAGTCCGATCAGCGATCCCAGGGCGGCAAGGACCCAGATGACCGCCGCCGATGTCACCCCGATAATTGCGCCCTCCCGGGCCAGGATCACCCCGCCGCCGACGAAGCCGATACCGGTGACCACCTGCGCCAACACCCGGGTCGGGTCTACCCGTTCGCCGACGAACGACGAGCCCAGGCTGACGAACAGCTGCGTTCCCATGCAGATGAGAATGCTGGTTCGGATTCCGGCGGGCTTGCCCCGGAGCTGTCGCTCCAACCCCACGATTCCGCCGCAGAACACCGAGGTGCCGATCCGGAGCCAGAACTCCGCGCTGCGGGGATCGAGCGGATCGAACGCAGGAACCATCGATTCTAGGACTTGAGCCGCTGTCGGGAGGAGGCTACCGGAACCAGGCCATAGACTTGCTCATCGACCCACTTGAGCAGGGCATCGTCGAGCTCGACCAGCTCCTGGCCCGGGGTGTGGGGCAATACCGGACGACGCTTCCCTTCGATCATCAGATACCACATGGGCGGGACCGCAGCTTGGCCCCGTCGCTCGTTGGCGATCTGCGCGTCATAGGAGACGAAGTGAAATTCACGACCGCGGTGATAGAGCCGTCGCTGCTCGACCTTATGGCTGCTCAAGAGAGTGCTCGTAGGATAGATGCGTGGCGCAATGCGAGTGGCCCCTCGCGCGTGCCTCTGAGCCACCAGGCCAGGCTGAAGGGCCGGGCGCCCGTAATCTAATCGATTTCAGCCTCCGCCGAGCACGATTTGGTCCCGATCGAGCATGTCGGGATGAGCTTCCAGCCAGGCGAGCACCTTTCTTTTCACTCCGGCCTCGCTGTCGGATGGCGAGGCCGGAAGCTTGGTCAGAGCCGTGCCCGAGATCGTTACATACCACATAGGTGGCTCGGACCGTCCCAGCACCTCCCCCGACAGCGTTTCTCCCCGGTTGAGGGTGGCCGTGATCTGTTTTCCCTGAAACTCCACCGTTACCTGTTCCATAACCCCCCATTCCGCCGGGTTTGCGCAGTGCTTGGCTATTGCGCTACTCGGCAGCTTTTCCGGCTGAATC
>JBJMPB010000129.1:0-3745 GCA_045803455.1 Gemmatimonadales bacterium
TACCGTCGCGAAATTTCGCCAGCTCAGCGCCGTGCCGATGACCATCCCCAGAACCTCGCCGATGGCGCAGCCGGTCAGACAGTGAACCGTGGCAGTAAAGGCCAGCCGGTTGAGCGATGCTTCCTGCATTAATGATGCATATGAGCGTCCATCGCACCGGGCCCCGCACCCTCCAGCAGCGCCGGGCGGACCCGAACGAAGACGGCCACTCCAACCGGTGTCCGGCTGCCGTACTCACCCTCAAGATCTTCCGGCACGAAATTGATAGCGCCGCGGGCACCCACCCCCAGGGTGGCGCCTCCAAATCTGGCCCACTCGCGCACGTACCCGAAAGACAACGCGCCCACATCAAATGTCTGCTCGGTTAGAGCGACGGGCAGCGCCAATTCATCGCCCGCCTTTCGAACGTACTCGAGCCGGCCGAAGACGGTGTTGGCCGCATCGAGCTGAAGGTTCGATTCCAGAATCACGCTGTGCTCCCAGTCCCCGGCAGATCCCCCATGCGGCCGCCGTTGGTTGGCGCCGTATACCAGGGCCGAAGCCCATTCGCCTCGCTTCCCCAATGGCGCGCTGTGCAGCACCGATGCGCCGAGCCGGTCCTGATCCTCATCCGGATGCAGTGCCTCCGGCTCGACCAGATGACCGTAGCTTGCAGCCAGCGCCCAGTGCGGATCCGGAGCCAGCGAGAGCCGGGCGCCATAGGAGTCGAGTGGGTGGAAGTCCGGGTCGTACCGATCCTCGTCCGGCTCGCGGCCGTTGAAGAGCGTGCCCTCGAGCTTGAGTTGACGGGTGAAGACGCCTGCGGTCAGCACGCCATAGGTGATGTGGGTGGCGTCGGTCCAGTGGTGCGCCAGCGGCGCAAACGGATCGTTCAACGCCGAAGGCCGGTGCATGTACGCCACCGGCCCGATCGCCGGCTCCCCCACCGGAGCGACGTACGCCATGACGCCCCAGGAGCCAGCCACTGGGAGCTCGTACATGGCCGAGACTTCCATCAGGAGGTCGTGAGGATGCTGCCGGTCGTGCAGGGGTTGGCCCTGGTAGGTCTCGCCGGTCTGGAGCAGCAGAGGATATCCCTGTGCGCCGATGGTCAGCGGCTCTGCACTGGCCATCGCGTGCAGATGCAGCGTGCCGCCACCCAGCTGTCGCATCGCCATCAGCATCCCCCAGTTGATGCTGCCCAGCTGATCGTCACCTCGGGGCCCGCCCTGGGTGTCGTACTGGAGGAAAGCGTCGCCGTGGACCATCAGCATCCACGAGCCAGCGCCGAAGTGCCAGGCCCGCATGGCGGACGCATCCGGCAGCCACGCCGTGCCTGAGCCCATCCGAGTCATCGGAATGCCGAAAGGACGCTCCGGCATCTGGGCCGGAGAGTGCTGAGCCTGGGCCCGAGCCGCGTAAACGAGTAGTAGAGGGACGAGCGCCAGCCGCCAGTGCCCAGTCCCCAGGCCCGCGCTGCTAGACGTGGGTATCTCGGGATGAAGAGTGCCGGTGTCGGATCAGAATCTCTCGTACTGAGGGCTGAGGAGTGTGGACTGGCGACTGGTCACTTTCGGCACGCGCAGTCGAAGCAGCCGTGCTCCAGGCACGCTCCGCAGCACCGCACCACCTGCTTGCGAAGCGCCTCCCGCGCCCGGTGCAGCCGTACGCCGGCGTTGCCCGGAGTGATCCCGGTTTCCTCGGCGTAGCTCCGGACGCTGGCGCCCTCGAGCTCCACCCGGCGGAGTGCGGTCTCGTACTCCGGCTTGAGTGTCTCTAACAGGCCCATGACACAGGCGCAGACCACCGCCTCCAGCTCCTTGTCGGGCTCGGTCGTGGATTCGGTCTCCGCCGCCAGTCGGTCTGCTGCCCGACCCCGGCTGTCCTGCCGGCGATAGTAGTCGGTGAGCGCGTTCCGCAGCACCCGATAGAACCAGGTGATGGCCGAGCTCGTGTCCTCCATCGGCGGTGCGCGCTCCAGGCTTCGGACGAACGCGTCCTGCAGAATATCCTCGGCTTCGTCCCGCGACCCTACCCGGCGCTCCAGAAACGCCAGAAATCGGGAGTGGTTTTCGAGCAGGACCCGAAGCGCGTCTGGGGTGGCGGGGCGGTAAGCAGTCACGAGTCACGAGTCACGAGACATGAGGCACGAGAAAGCGCTCGAACCGATTTGCCGGAGTACTCGCGTCTCGCGTCTCGCGTCTCGCGTCTCGTGACTCACCTCCAACCTACTCGCACCCGCAACCACAGTTACAGCCGCCCAGCTCACAGGGGCAGTCGGCTCCGCAGGAACAGTTGCAGCCACAGGAACAGCCCTGCTTGGTGGTGTCATTGCTAGACATGATACGTCTCCTCAGGTGTGGGTTGCCAGCTTTGGCCTTCACACCTGCAGACGCAGAACCGGCTGGAGCATTACAGTGGGCTGACGAGCGGGAGACTGGGCAGGGGTGCAGCCTTCGTTACTTACCCGGGAGTCGGGGCTTCTTGCGCCGCTCCACCGGGCTGGCCTCGACGCTGTGGCGACGCTCCAGTGCCTCGCGGACCTTGGCCAGCGCTTCATCCCTGGTGTAGGGCTTGGCCAGGAACGGGACGTCCAGCGACTCGAGCCCATGCTGGACCAGCACTTCCGCGGGGTGGGCCGACATATAGAGAAGGCGCTGGTCGGGCCACTCCTCCAGGATGATCTGGCCCAGCTCCACTCCGTCGCAGTCGGGCATGACCACGTCCAGAATTACCAGGTCAATCCGGCCCCGGGCCTGACCGAGCACGTCGAGCGCCTCGGGGGCGGATTCCGCCTCCAGCACTCTATAGCCTTCCTCGCTCAGAATGCGATAGGCGATGCGGCGGGAGAGCCGCTCGTCGTCGACGACCAGGATTGTTGTGGCAATCTGCGGAAATGGATACGTCAAGCTGAGCCTCGCGCCGAGGGACCGGCATTGACCTTACTTCCCGGTACCGGTGGGCGTGGTGATCTATGGCCCAGCCCGGTGTTCCTGCCGCTGAAACTCCAGAAAGGTGTGAATCGCCTGCAGGGCTTCGGCGTCCCCTGTGGTGATTCGAACCTCACCACCCAATGGTAACGGTCGGTACTCATAGCGGATAGCCCGGTGCTTCTCGGCCATGGTGTGCGCTCCCGGAACCTGCCCGGCGTGCACCAGCGCGGGCGCAGCGAAATCGCCCTTGGCAAAGGCCTCGGCAATTGTCCGTAGATGTTCTCTGATGGCCTGCACCCCGACACTGTCCGGCCGGTTCCGCTGCAGCTCGATCCGCCCGCCGTCGGGCAGATCTTCGAAGCGATGGGTGGAGGTGTACTGATCCACTCCCATGGCCATCCGGCCGCGGGATTGCATCGACTTGAAGGCGGTGTCTCCCCCACCCTGGGCCTCGGATGCTGTGGCACCGAACGAGGCGAGTACCGCGACTGAGACGTAGAGCCGGGCATTGAGCCAGAACATGGAGTCGCTCCATCAAAGATTCTGAAGCCTACCCTCTGCCCTGCAAGAAGGCAGGAACTTTTGTTCCCTTGACCGCGTCGGGAATCCCATGATCGATCCTTGCCTGCTCTCGAACCTGCCGCTGTTTGCCCACCTGTCACCCGGGCTTCTCGCGAACCTGGCCCACCGCTCAGTCGAGCGGCGGTTTGCCGCCGGCCAGCTTCTCTTCGCTGCTGGAACGGTTCCGGCCGGACTGTTGGTGGTGCTCGAGGGCAGAGTTCGGGTGGTTCGGGGCAACGGGCGGCAGCACGTGATTCATGAAGAGGGTCCGG
>JBJMPB010000211.1:0-2737 GCA_045803455.1 Gemmatimonadales bacterium
AATTTGATCCGCGGTCAAAGGCGGGCATACTGCACCAAAGCTCAGGTCCCAACGGAGCGAAGAAGATGGCGCCCGTCAGAACTCCAGCTGGAGCCGGCTCTGGAAAAACTGGGTATTGCCTTTCTGGGCAAACCGATCGAGCCTGCCGTAACCGTAGATGAGCTCCAGCCGCAGGTAGTCGGCGAGGTGCCAGTTGACCATGGGTGTAAGCCGCCAGAAGGTTCCGCCCTGCAGGGTCCCACTATTCAGGTCGCTGTAGGAGAATCGCAGCAGGACCTCCACCGCCCCGGGGCCGCCCTCGAATATCGACCTGGCCGGTGACACCTGTCGGAAGTAGCCGCCCACCGTGTTGTAGGAGCGGGTCTCGCCGGTGACGAGCCAGTTGGCAAAGATGTCCCCGCCACTGAAGACCGGGTCGCCCGTTGCCGGTGAGCTGGCTTTCTCCCAGTAGTACTCGGTGCCGAACAGCCAGGACCCCGGCCGGTAATACGCCTCGAAGCCCAGCAGGGTTGCGGACGTGGCGGGGAACTTGCCGGTGTCGATGAAGTTGGGAGCGTCGCTGGCTTCCGGCTTGGATTTGAGCTGCAGGATCTTGTCTTCGGGCTCGCCGACTTGGAACGAAGCGCCGAGGTGGAGCAGCTTACCGGCGCTGTCCGAAGCCATAGGCACCCAGGCGATCCGCCCGGCTACCGCCTTATGGTAGTAGGAGAAGCTCTGATCCTTGGAGAGCGCATCGGTGAACACGCCAAGGTTCCAGATCAGGTTCCGCTTGGGCACGTAGCCGAGCCACTTGATGCCGTCGGCCAGGAGCGGTATTGCCGCGTCGGAGAAGGTGAAGCGCTCGTGGGTCCAGCCGTCGTATCCCGTCATCACCCGGTTGAGGCTGGGCCCCTCCTTGCTGCGGCCGATCCAGAGGTGTCCCCAAGCCTCTGGGACGGCGAGCATCAATCCGGTCTGCCGGATGAACCACTCGTCCGTGTACCCGTCGTACATGATCCCGGCCTGGTAGGTGAGCCGGCGTTTGGTCTTGATCCGTCCGCTGATGACGAGTCGGGAGTCGCGGATCTTGAACCCGGGCTCCAGGTCCCTCTGCTCCTGGCTGGCCAGGTCCTGCTCATACGTGGCGTAGTCCACCAGGAAGCCGGCGCCCACCCGGAGCGTGAACAATGGGCCCTCATACTCGTTCCACTTCACCATCTGGCGGCGGGGTGGGTCGGCCTCCGCTTCTCCGGCCGACACGCCGGCAGCCTGAGTGGTATCCTGGGCGGTCGAGTCGGCCTGCTGAGCGCAGACCGACCCGGCCCTGGTCATGGCAAGCGCAACAAGACCCCAGGCGTAGGCAGAGTGCATTGAAGGCGTTTTCGTCAGTACTCGTCGAAGTACCGCTGGATCGTCTTCGGATCCTTGGTCTTCAGCAGCGCCAGCCGGAGCAGCACCCGCGACTTCTGGGGATTGAGGCCGAGCGAGGCGATAGTGCCAATGCTGTCGTCATTCACCTCGACGTTGCGTCCCACTTGACCTGTGGCCACTCGCGACGACCGTACGCTGACGACACCCTTCTTCGCCTCCGCCCCCAGCGCCTTCAGCGCGCTCGCGGTCATGTTGCCGTTGCCAACGCCGGCGATCACGATGCCCTTGGCCCCGCTGGCTGCCGCCGCATCGATGATCTTCCCATCCATGTTCTCGTAGCCCATCACGATGTCCACCCGGGGCAGGACCGTGTTCTTATCCACGGAGAAGTCCGAGTTCATGGTGTTCTTGCCGACCGGCCCGCGATACCACTCGGGAATGCCGTAGGCAATGGTGCCGATCAGTCCCGACTGGGGAGAGAGGAACGTCTGTACCGCGGTGGTGCTCGTCTTGGTGAGCGAAGCCGCGCCGTGGATCCAATCGTTGACGACCACGAGGACGCCACGTCCGGCCGCGTCCTTGTCCGCTGCCACGGCGACGGCGTTGTAGAAGTTGAGTGGTCCGTCAGCTGACAGCGCCGTAGATGGCCGCATCGATGCCGTCATCACCACCGGCTTCTTCGACTTGATCACGAGGTTCAGGAAGTACGCTGTTTCCTCTATTGTGTCGGTACCGTGGGTGATGACTACACCCGCCACATCCGGCCTGGCGAGGATCTCGTTGATCCGCGTCGCAAGCTTGATCCAGACCTCGTCGTTCATGTCCTGCGAGCCGATATTCGAGATCTGCTCGCCGGTCATGTTCGCCAGCTTCTTGGCCTGCGGCACCGCATTGAGGAGCTGATCGACCCCGACCTGGCCGCTGGAGTAGCCAGCCTGCACGTCGCTCTCGGCCGCACCGGCGATGGTGCCGCCGGTGGCGAGCACGACAACGGTCGGCAAGTCTCCCTTGGGGATCACGGGGGTCGCTGCCTGGGCGGCCACCGATGCGGTGCCACCCGCCGCACTGAGCAGCAGAGCAAGGACCAATGGAACTGCATTTCGCCGGTACATTGAAGCCTCCTAGGCTCTACTTCTTGTGGTATTGACTCCGGTCCAGGTTGGTCAGCTTCACCGGGTCCATGATGTCGGCCAGCTGCTTCTCGGTCAGAAGCTTCTGCTCCCGGACGATCTCGAGGATCCCCTTTCCACTCTTGTAGGCTTCCGCCGCCAGCTCGGTGGTCTTTTCGTAACCGAGCACCGGGTTGAGCGCGGTCACGATTCCCACCGTGGTTTCCATGTAGTGATCCAGCACCTTCTCGTTGACCGTGATCCCGTCCACGCAACGG
>JBJMPB010000265.1:0-6977 GCA_045803455.1 Gemmatimonadales bacterium
GAGAATACCAGACATCTCCTGGTTCTCCGGCCGGCTCGACCCGGCGTCAGAGCCGGGGACCCTGATCGCCCACGATCAGGAGTACCACACCAGCTACTGGGGGCACGTCGGTCTTCTGGGGCTCACCCGAAACATTCTGCTGCCGGGGTATTCCGGATATGTGAACACCGCGGCGGCGAGCCTCTACCCAACCAATGCCGCAATCATGGATCTGGCGCATCAGCAGGGCGGAGTTACCGGATACGTTCATCCGTTCGACAGCCATCCCGAACCGGGTGATTCCAGCAAACCGCTGACCAACGAGCTTCCGGTGGACGTCGCGTTGGGGAAGGTGGACTACTATGAGGCGCTGGGGTTCGTCGACGACTACGTCGCCACGGCCAGGGTATGGTATCAGCTGCTCAACTGCGGTTTCCACCTGCCGGCCGGCGCGGGCACCGACGCCATGGCCAACTTCGCGTCGCTCAGAGGTCCGGTGGGGCTCAATCGGGTTTTTGTCCGGAGCGGGGCGCCGCTGGACCGCGGTCGCTGGCTGCGCGCACTCAAGGCGGGACGAAGCTTTGCAACCAACGGCCCACTGCTCGGCTTTACTCTCGAAGGCAGGGGATTGGGTGATGAGGTGAAGGTGCGGCCGGAGAAGACGCAGCTGGTGGCCCGCGTGACGCTCCGGTCAGTCGTGCCGGTGGACCATCTGGAGATCGTGCGCAACGGAGCGGTAGTCTCCGAGATCCCGCTCCCCAAGTCGCGGACCAGCGTATCCACCGAGGTGCAGCTCCCGCAGCAGGGAAGCGGTTGGTACCTGCTCAGGGCCCGCGGGAATGCACCGGAATATCCGGTGCTCGACGTCTATCCCTACGCGACAACCAGCCCGATTTACCTGTCCGTAAACGAAGAGCCGATCCGATCAAACGAAGACGCCCGCTACTTCATCGCCTGGCTGGACCGGCTTCGGGCAGGCGTCCAGGCGAACACGGCGTGGAACAGCGAAGCGGAGAAAGCCTCGACCCTGGACCTGATTGCGCGGGCGCGACAGGAATTCGAGCAGCGGCTGAGCCAATGACGATGCGATCTCTCTTCCGAGTGGGACTGTTCGCGGCCTCGATCGGCCTGTTATGGGCCCCCGACGCATTCTCCCAGGCTACGCGGCCCCGGCTCCTGGTGGTTATCTCGATCGACCAGTTTCGTCCCGACTACCTCCAGCGGTTTCGGCGCTACTTCGTCCCGGGCGGCTTCAATCTGTTCTTGAGGCAGGGCGCTGAATTCAGCCAGGCCCAGTACGAGCACAGCATCACTCAGACGTGCGCGGGGCACGCCGTGATCCTCACGGGAAGCTACGCCAACGTGAACGGTATCGTGGCGAATGCCTGGTACAACCCCAACCTGCGCCGTGCGGAATATTGTGCGTTCGATAGTACGGCCAAGCTGATCGGCGCAAGCTCGGAGGGGCGCTCGCCCCGGAACCTCCGGGACTCCACGGTGGGAGATGAGCTGAAGCGGGCCACCGGAGGGCGAAGCCGAGTCATTGCTATCGCTGGGAAAGACCGATCGGCGATCATGATGGGAGGTCACCTGGCTGACGCAGCCTACTGGACCGAGGACACGGTGGTGGCCAGCTCCACGTATTACATGAAGGAGCTTCCACCGTACGTGAGCCGGTTCAACAGCAGTGGCGCGATCAGCAAATACCAGGGACGCACCTGGGACCACGTCCTGCCGGCGGCGGCTTACTCCATCGCCGGCCGGGACAATGTGGCGGCGGAGGAAGACCCCGGAGGGATGGGCCGGACGTTTCCCCATCGGCTCGCAACCGGCGCTTCGCGCGAAAGGTTCATCGAGGGGTTCGAGACCTCTCCGTTCGAAAACGAGGTGCTGGTCGATTTCGCGATGGAGGTGGTCCGGGCCGAGCACCTCGGTGGAGACGAAGACCCCGACCTGCTGGCAATCGGCTTCTCCGCCAACGATCTGGTGGGCCACAGCTACGGGCCGGACAGCCATGAGATGATGGACATCACTATCCGTACCGACCGGCTGCTGGAGAAGTTCTTCACCTTTCTGATGCAGCAGGTGGGGCGGGACAACCTGGTTATCGCCCTCACCGCCGATCACGGCGTGGCCTCGCTTCCCGAGCTGCTGCGCGGCCGGCGGCCCAGCACGAATGCCGGGCGGATCGACCCCGCGGTCATCGCGGAAGCCGCAGAGCGGGCGCTGCGGTCGCGGTTCGGCACGCCGCGGGCGCCGGCCTGGGTGGAGCGTCCCAACTGGATAATGAATGAGAGCTGGCCTTTCCTCTATCTGAACCTGCCGGCCCTGGAAGACCGCGGAGTAAAGCTGGAGGACGCCGAGCTGGTGGCAAAACAGGCGGTCCAGGCGGTGCCAGGCGTGGCGCAGGTGCTCACCGGCGCCGAGCTGGCTCAGCAACGCGCCAGTGGAAACCACTCCCGCTCGGAGCTGAGCTACGATCCGGAGCGGAGCGGCCACGTGTTCTACGTTCTGGCTCCGTACCTCCTGCCGGGTACCCGACCCGAGGGGACCACTCATGGCTCACCGTGGACTTACGACACACACGTGCCGCTGCTGTTGTTCGGGTCAGGGATCAAGCCGGGAAGGTATGGAGAGGTGGTAGGCGTCGCGGATCTGGCGCCGACGCTGTCGACGCTGCTGGGAATCCCGGCGCCGAACCGGTCGCAGGGCAGGGTGCTGCGACAGGCGCTCCGCTAAGGCCGAGCGTCCACGATCATCGCGATGCCTTGCCCCACACCGATGCACATGGTCGCAAGGCCATAGCGGCCCCCGCTGCGCCGGAGCGCATGAATCAGGGTTGTGAGAATCTTCGCGCCGCTGGCGCCGAGCGGATGGCCCAGCGCGATGGCTCCTCCGTAGATATTCACCCGTCCGGGATCGAGCTGGAGCTCGCGGATGCAGGCGATGGCCTGGGCGGCAAAGGCCTCGTTCAGCTCGACCAGGTCGAGCTGATCCACGGTCAGACGAGCACGCTGCAGCGCTTTCCGAGTGGCGGGTATCGGACCAAGGCCCATGCAGCTGGGGTCCACGCCCGCAACGGCGGTTGCCACCACGCGCGCGATGGGGTCAAGGCCCAGCGCTGACAGGGCACCGCCGCTGGCCACCGACATCGCCGCGGCCCCGTCGGTGATGCCGCTCGATGTTCCCGCCGTCACCGTGCCCTCGGGAATGAATGCCGGCTTCAGCTGTGCGAGCTGCTCCAGAGTGACACCGGATCGCGGGGTCTCGTCCCGGCAGATCTCGCGGCCGGCAGCCACCGGGACCGGGATCAGCTCCTCGGCGAATACGCCCGCCTGCACCGCGGACTCGGCACGCCGTTGACTCTCCAGCGCGAACTCGTCCTGCTCGGTGCGGCTGATCCGATACGAGCCGGCCACCCGCTCAGCGGTCTCACCCAGCGAGATGGTCCAAGCCACATGCATCCGCGGGTTGACGAAACGCCAGCCAACTGTGCTGTCAGCGATGGCGGGCGGAGTGCGGTCCCAGGCTCGGCCATTCTTCAGCATAACGTACGGCGCCCGGGTCATGCTCTCCACGCCTCCCGCCAGGAAGAGATCGCCCTCGCCGGCGCGAACGGCGTGGGACGCGGAGGTCACCGCCTGAAGACCGGAGCCACAGAGACGGTTCACCGTCTGACCCGGGATCTCCACCGGCAATCCCGCAAGCAGCGTGGCCATTCGGGCTACGTTCCGGTTGCCCTCGCCCGCTTGGTTGGTGCAACCCAGAATCACGTCGTCAATGCGGTCGGGCGGAATTCGGCCGCGCTCCATGAGTCCGCGGAGCGCGATCGCCGCCAGATCGTCCGGCCGCACCTCCGCCAGAGCCCCGCCCGCTCGTCCCACCGGCGTGCGCACGGCGGCGCTGATGTAGGCGTCACTCACCGGTCAGACTCACGTTGATCTTCCTCTCTGAGAGCACTAAGTTGCCGCCCTGCTATGGCTCGGGACAGGTGGCCGAGTGGTTGAAGGCACCACCCTGGAAAGGTGGCATACCCGCAAGGGTATCGAGGGTTCGAATCCCTCCCTGTCCGTCGTGACCACCGCGATACAGAAAGCGTCAGCGGGACTAGGACGGGCGTGAGCGGGACTAGCACGAATGTAAGCGGGACTAGGACGAGAGGTCACCAACAAAGGCACAAAGGACACAAAGGATCGCTTTCTCTCAATCAGCTGACAATCCTTTGTGACCTTTGTGCCTTTGTGGTGAACAGGTGCAGAGTCATCTATGCGCTGACCCTTTCGCCGTCTCCGTCCCGTCGCTAGCTTCCCGCCCCGATGCCCTCTCGGACCCCACTCCTGGACGAGCGCGCCTTCGGTCGGACTCTCGCGCGCATGGCCAGCGAGATCGTTGAGCGGAGCCGAGGCACCGAGACCCTCGTCCTGGTAGGCATTCAGCGGCGGGGGGTGGAGCTGGCCGGCCGGCTCAAGCGCCTCATCGACTCGTCCGAAGGCTCCAATCTCCCCGTCGGCAAGCTGGACATCACCTTATATCGCGACGATCTGCAGACCATCGGCCCCCGTCCAGTCGTGGGTGAGACCAGCCTGCCCAACCTGGATGGCCGCACCGTGGTGATCGTAGACGACGTGCTCTACACCGGCCGGACGGTGCGGGCGGCGCTGGACGAGTGCGCCGACTTCGGCCGGCCGAAACGGATTCTGCTCTGCGTGCTGATCGACCGCGGAGGACGCGAGCTCCCGATTCAGGCCGATGTGGTTGGCACGACGGTGAGCACCACCCCGGGGGATCGGGTGGATGTACTGGTGAGCGAACTGGATGAGCGGGATGCGGTTGAACTGGTGAGAGGGAAATGAAGAGATCCTTCGCTTCGCGCAGGATGACACGGCTATGAGCGCACCGAGCTTAGGCAAGGATCTGGTTGGGCTGGAGCCGCTTAGCGCCGAGCAGCTTCAGCTGATCCTGGACACGGCGGAGCCGTTCAAGGAGGTGAGCGAGCGGGCCATCAAGAAGGTGCCCGCGCTCCGGGGCAAGACCATCGTCAATCTGTTCTTCGAGGCCTCGACCCGGACCCGGATCTCGTTCGAATTTGCCGAGAAGCGGCTCTCCGCCGATACGGTGAACGTGGCCGCCGCCGGCTCGTCGGTCAGCAAAGGCGAGACCCTGGTGGACACCGCCAAGAACCTGGAAGCCATGCGGATCGACATGGTGGTAATCCGGCATGGCGCTTCGGGCGCGGCGCAGTTCCTGGGACAGCGCATCCGCTCGAACGTGATCAACGCGGGCGACGGAAAGCACGAGCATCCGACGCAGGGGCTGCTCGACATGCTCACGCTGCGCGACCGGTTCGGCCGGATCAAGGGACTCAAGATCGCCATCTGCGGGGACATCCTGCACAGCCGGGTGGCCCGGAGCAACATCTGGGGCCTCACCAAACTGGGTGCGGAGGTGGGCGTGTGCGGGCCGGCGTCGCTGCTGCCGCGGCACGTAGAGGAGCTGGGGGTCACCATCCTGCCGCGAATCGAGGATGCCATACAGTGGGCAGATGCGCTCAACGTGCTCCGGCTTCAGCTCGAGCGCATGGAGGCCGGATTTCTCCCGTCCCTCCGCGAGTACAACCGGGTATTCGGGGTTACCAACGAGCGGCTGGCCCGAGCGCCGAAAGACCTCCTGATCCTGCATCCCGGACCGATGAATCGAGGAGTGGAGATCGACAGCGACGTGGCGGATGGGCCGCATAGCGTGATTCTCCCGCAGGTCACCAACGGTGTGGCCGTACGGATGGCGGTGCTCTACCTGCTCGCGGGCGGCGCGCCGGACTGGGCCAGCGACGGGGAGGGCCAGCGATGAGGCCGATTCTGATCCGCGGTGGCCGGGTGATCGATCCGGCGCGCGGAGCCGATGGGGTCGCCGACGTCTATCTCCAGGACGGCAAGGTCGCCGGGGTAGGCCGAAGCCTAGGCTTGCGGGACGACGCACTCACCATCGATGCCAGCGGGAAGGTGGTGTCGCCCGGCCTGATCGACCTGCACGTGCATCTGCGGGAGCCGGGACAGGAGGATCTGGAGACGGTGGCTTCGGGGTCGATGGCAGCGGCAGCGGGAGGATTCTCCGCCGTGTGCGCCATGCCGAACACCGATCCGGTCACCGACAATCAGGCGGCAGTGGGATTCATCGTGAGCCAGGCTCAGCGCGCGGGAAAGGCACGGGTGTATCCCATCGGCGCAATCTCTCTGGGTCAGAAAGGGCAGCAGCTCGCCGAGTTCGGCGAGTTGGTCGGGGCCGGGGCGGTGGCAGTCAGCGACGACGGCAAGCCGGTGGTGTCGAGCCATCTGATGCGCACCGCGCTGGAGTACGCCCGCACCTTCGGCATTCCGGTGGCGGATCATTGTGAAGATCCCACGCTGTCGGCCGGCGGCGCCATGCACGAGGGTATCGTCTCCACTCGGCTCGGGCTCAAAGGAGTTCCGTCGGCGGCGGAAGAGATCATGGTGGCCCGCGACATTCTCCTGGCGGAGCACACCGGCGGACACGTACATCTCTGTCATCTGTCCACCCGCGGCTCGGTGGAGCTGATTCGGCGGGCCAAGGAGAAGGGGATCCGGGTGACGGCGGAAGCGTGTCCCCATCATTTCACGCTGACGCACGAGCAGTGTGAGGGCTACAACACCAACGCCAAGATGAACCCGCCTCTCAGGGAACCGGAGGATCGGGAGGCGATCCGGCAGGGACTCCGAGACGGAACCATCGACGCCATCTGCACCGACCATGCGCCGCACCACTACGATGCCAAGGAGCGTGAATTCGACGATGCTCCCAACGGCATCATCGGGCTGGAGACCGCGCTGGGGCTCGCAATCACCGAGCTGGTTGAAACGGGGCTCATGAGCTTATGCGATCTGGTGAATCGAATGAGCACGGTGCCGGCGCGGATCTTCAATCTGCCGGGGGGAACCTTGGCCCCCGGCGCCCCAGGCGACCTCACCATCAGCGACCCGAAG
>JBJMPB010000266.1:0-6928 GCA_045803455.1 Gemmatimonadales bacterium
CGGGGCTTCCCGCGTGATCGTCACATCATGCGGGTGTGATTCTCTGAGACCGGCGCTGGTAATCTGAATCATCTCCACGTCGCATTGAAGCTGCGGGATGCTGCCTACGCCACAGTAGCCCATGCCGCTCCGGAGTCCGCCAACCATCTGATACAGCACATCGGCTACCGGTCCCTTGTAGGGGACTCGGCCCTCGATGCCCTCAGGCACCATCTTGGAAGCGGCCATTTCCCCCTCCTGGAAGTACCGGTCGGCCGATCCGTCCTGCATGGCCGAGAGGCTTCCCATTCCACGGATCATCTTGAACCGCCGGCCCTCGGCCAGAACCGACTCGCCCGGACTCTCTTCGGTTCCGGCCAGCATGGAGCCCATCATGACTGAGGACGCTCCAGCGGCCAAGGCCTTGACTACATCTCCCGAGTACTTGACCCCGCCATCGGCGATGATCGGGACGTCATCGGCTCCCCGGAGTGAATCGAGAATGGCGGTAACCTGAGGCACGCCCACACCGGTAACCACCCTGGTGGTGCAGATACTCCCGGGGCCGATGCCGACTTTCACGGCATCTACACCCCGCCGAACCAGCTCCCGGGTCCCGGCTTCGGTGGCAACATTGCCCGCGATGAGCTGCACGTCAGGGAACGCTTCTCGCAGCTGATCCACCGTGCTGAGAACACCCTCGCTGTGACCGTGGGCGGAGTCGACCACGATCACATCAACGCCGGCACCCACCAGGCTGCGGGCGCGCGGAATGGCATCCGGTCCCCCGCTCACCGCGCCGGCTACCCGGAGCCGGCCGTGCTGGTCCTTGTTGGCGTTCGGATGCTCCCGTCGTTTAAAGATGTCCTTCACCGTGATGAGCCCCTTGAGCACACCCTGCGCATCCACCACGGGCAGTTTCTCGATCCGGTGCTTGGCGAGAATTCGTTCCGCTTCATCCAGTCCGGTGCCGACCGGCACGGTGACCAGTTTTTCCTTGGTCATGACGTCGCGGATGGGCTGGTCGAGATTGCTCTCGAACTGGAGGTCGCGGTTGGTGATGATCCCGATCAGCCGCCCCTGGCCATCCACGATGGGCACTCCCGAGATCCGGAAGCGCCGCATCAACGCCATCGCTTCCTTCAGGAGGCGATCGGGACCGAGCGTGATCGGGTTCATGATCATCCCGCTCTCGCTTCGCTTCACCCGATCCACCTCGGCGGCCTGCCGCTCGATGGTCATGTTCTTGTGCAGGACTCCAATGCCCCCGGCCCGAGCCATGGCGATGGCCATCTCCGCCTCGGTAACAGTATCCATGGCGGCAGATACGAGCGGGATGTTGAGGGAGATGGTGCGGGTCAGGCGAGTGACGGTCGAGACCTCACGTGGGTGGACGGTGGAGTGCCGGGGAACCAGCAGCACGTCGTCGAAGGTGAGGCCAAGCTTGGGCCGAATAACACTCATGTACAGCCGACCCTATACACAACGGCCCACCGGTGCCCAGTCTGGGCGAGCGGCGGGCCAGAGTTCAATTGGTCCATCTCCAACACTAGCAGTCGCTTGCGTTTTAATCAAGCTCGGCGTTGAGGGCCGGAATCAATAACAATCAGCAATCCCTCATGGCCGGCGGGCTACCGCGAGCAGATGCGCACTGACGCCCAGGAGTGCAGGTTCGGTCTCCAGCGCCGCGATGGCGTCGAGCAGCGCCGCGCGGCGCCGCTCCTGGCCAAGCCGCGCGTCTATATCCGGCAGAAGCCAGCCGATCCCTTCTACTGCAAGGATGGCAGTGCGCTCCAGCCCGGCAGCTGCGCACTCCGCTGCCAACTCCTCGGGCCGGTGGAAGTAAGCGGTAGTGAAGTATGCCGGGTTGCCGGTGGGGTTTCGGTGTCGCCCGTCCTCCCGGTCTCCCGCGGCTATAGCCGCGAACACCGGGTCCTCCAGGTAGTTGCCCCGGAGGCCGTCCAGAGTAGACGCAAAGCGGGAAATGACCGCGGCGACAATGACCCCACCCGGACGGCACACGCGGCGTGCCTCGGCCAGAGCTTGAAGCCGGTCGGCTCGCTCGCATAGATGGTAAAGCGGCCCGAGCAGGAGGACCACGTCCATGCTCGAATCAGTGAACGGTAGCTCCCGCGCGTCCCCCACCTGTGCGCTGGCGAGCACCGCCGAAGAGCTGCTCTGCGAGGCTTTGCGCGCCTGCTCAATGTGGAGAGTTACCGGGTCTACCAGGTGAACATGGTATCCCTGCCCGGCTAGCCACAGCGCGTATCGGCCGGGGCCCCCGCCGACGTCCGCCAGCACCGCGGGCGCTGCCGGCAGGTATCGCTCGAGCAGCTGCTGCGTCCGCAAGAGCTCGAGCGCGCCCTGTCCTGCAGAGAGCCGATCGCGCTCCAGGCCCCGAGCGTAGAACGCCGCGATCTCGTGCTTCTCGTCGCCCATCAGTTCCTCGCGCGCGCATTCCACGCTCTCAGCGGAGACTGGTCCGCTCCCGCTCCACCTTCTGCACCCCGGTCAGCTGCCGAATCAGATCCACCTCTGCCTGACGATAGGGTGAGCCGTCGGGGCGGAGCACCTCATGGAACCAGACCGCCGGCTGCTCGAGCACATAGGGATGCTGCCACGAGTCCCACGGCAGATAGGTCTGGGTCTTTCCTGCGACGAACCCCCAATTGATCATGCCCACCTTCTCCTGCTTTGCAATGGGCAAGAGAGCGTCGAACGTGCTCCCCACCGGGCGGGCCATGTATTCGGTGCAGATGACCGGCCGGTTCTGTCGTCTGAGCCAGCCGACCTGCCGCTGGAAATATTCCGGCCAGCTGTAGTTGTGAAAGGTGATGATGTCGGATTCGCGGAGCTGAATCTGTCTCAGCTCGTCCAGATTTCTGCCGTCGGGATTGGTCTCAACGCAACACACGCCACTGGTGAGAGGCTGGCTGGGATTTACCGCCCGGGCCCACTGGAAAACCTGAGGCAGGAGCACCTTGACTCGCGCTTCCTTGTCGCGCAGCTCGTCTTTGCCATAGGAATCCGTGTTGGCGGCCCCCGGCTCATTCCAGAGATCCCAGGCGAGAATCCGAGAGTCGGTGGCGTAGGCGCGGATGAGACCCTGCACGTAGCCCTGGAGCCGCGGATACTCACCCGGGTCGGCCAGCGCCCTTGCGCCGGGACTCTGGACCCAGCCGGAGTTGTGGATTCCGGGGATCGGGGGATGTTGCGGACCCAGATGGGGCGAGGGGTCCCAGACCGAGTCGAAGATTACGAACATCGGCCGGATATGGTGCCGGGCCGCGATCACCAGAAATTGATCGATCCTCTTCCGGAAGCCGATCGAGTCCTGCTGCCATAAGAGATCATGCAGAAACACCCGCATGGTGTTCATACCCAGCGCTTCCGCCCAGCCCAGCTCCCGGTCGATCTCCGCTGGGTTGAAGGTTGCCTGCTGCCACATCTCCAACTGGTTGATGGCAGAGCGGGGGACGTAATTGCTGCCCACTAACCAGGGCTGAGCGGCGTACCAGGCGTTGGCCCGCTGTTCGGGCCAGCGAGGGGTCTGGGCCGACACTCCGCTCAACGACGCGCTGCCAACCAGCAGTGCCGTGGCGAGCCTGAAGCCGAGTCTTGTCACGATGGGAACCCCCTTCGAAATTGGGGCCATGCTGCTCGCCACCCTTATCGCCTGGTCAATGCAAATTCAACGCGCCGACGCGCCGAATCAGCAGCCAGCAACGGTAACGGTCGCGCCGTTCGGCCGGATGCCGGACGGAAAGGCCGTGGAGGTGTATACCCTCACGAACGCCAGGGGGATGGAGGTACGGGCAATCACCTACGGTGCGATCATCCAGACCATCCGGGTGCCGGACCGGGCCGGACGTCTGGACGACATAACGTTGGGTTATGACTCGCTGCAGGGCTATCTCACGGCTTCGCCCTACTTCGGCGCGGTCGTGGGCCGCTATGCCAACCGGATCGCACGGGGGCGGTTCACGCTGGAAGGCCGGACCTACCGCCTCGCCGTGAACAACGGTCCGAACCACCTGCATGGAGGATTGAAGGGATACGACAAAGTAGTCTGGGAGGCTCGGTCGTTCCAGCGGAGCGATACCGTGGGCGTCACGTTTCAGCACACCAGTCCTGACGGCGATGAAGGCTACCCCGGCGCCCTGCAAGTCTCCGTGAGCTACAGCCTGACCCCCACGAATGAGCTTGTAGTTGAGTATCGGGCGACAGCCAACCGGGCCACACCGGTGAACCTTTCGCAGCACACGTACTTCAACCTGGCCGGCGAGGGGAGCGGCGATATTCTGGGTCATCTGCTGGAGATCAACGCGGACCGCTACACGCCGGTCGACTCCACCCTGATTCCCACCGGTCAACTGGCGAGCGTGGCCGGTACGCCGTTCGACTTTCGTTCTCCAACGGCAATCGGAGGCCGGATTGATCAGCCGGATCCGCAGCTGAAGTACGGCAAAGGGTACGACCATAATTTCGTGCTGAATCGCACCGGCGCGGCCCTGGTCCATGCGGTTCGCGTTCTCGATTCCAAGTCGGGACGGACCCTGGACATCGCCACCACCGAGCCCGGCCTGCAGTTTTATTCGGGGAATTTTTTGGATGGTACGATCACCGGAAAGGCCGGACACCGGTACCGCCATCGCTCTGCCTTGGTGCTGGAGACGCAACACTTTCCCGATTCTCCCAACCATCCCAACTTCCCCTCGACCATCCTCCGCCCTGGCAAGGAGTTTCGCTCGGAGACGGTCTTTGCCTTCGGCGTTGCTCAGTAGCGCCCGCTGATCAGGCCGTTTTCTTGAGCCGGGAAGTCTCTGCGAAGAGGGCCGCCAGACGGTCGTGAGCTTTCCGCACGGTGGAGTCGCGGCTCGATCCCGACTCCGTCACGAACAGCTGGGTAGGAACATGGGTGATCTTCACGCTGAACCGTCCGGTGGGGTTCTCGGTGACATCAATCGTAAGCTCCTGGTCCGGAAGCCGGTGGGCACGCCTCCGCTCCTTTGCGAGAATGAGCCCCTTTTTACTCGTTGCCGGCCGCCGCAATACCAAGTACAGCATCGGCACATACACCGTGCAGAGCGAGATCGGCCAGCCGGTCGATCCCCATTCGGCCAGCTGCATGTGGTTGGACGCGACTACAGCCATCCAGCTGCCCACTACATAGACCGTCATCTCCAGGCGGTTAGCCGGTATCAGCGCCAGCGCCACCAGCTCGTAGGGCAAGGTCGTCTGCGGGATGAACGCCATACCCAGCAGGAGCCGAGCCTCCGGTGTACGCCATTTGATGGCTGCGAGTAACAAGAGGAAGCCCATTGGCCGCAGGATGGGTGGCGCGAGAAAAGCAGTCTCGGCCGGCAGGGTCAGCCACCACTCCCGAGGCCAGGACGGGTATAGCGCCAGGCTCAGGCCTAAGAAAAGGATGGCGCCTGGAACGGCCAGCCATGAGGGCCGGGCAATCCACAGAGCGGCCGAAATATTTGGCCGCACTGCCAGAAGAAAGCCCAGAGCCGGCACCAGAATCGCCGCTACCATCAGGGGCGTGGTCTGACTGCTCGCCATGGCGAACACGTAGGCCCCCGACATCAGCGCGAGCAGGCCGTTCGGGCCGCGGAGTCTCCAGAGGGCAAATGCGAAAGCCCAGCCAACCAGTACGTCGAAGAGTGGCCGGGCCAGGGTCAGGGGCAGGAAGCTGAAAGGGACGGCGAGAAGCACAGCGGGCAGTGGATAGGGAAAGGACTGGGCCGCCGTGGGATAAGCGCTCTCGCCTCGAATGAGGCTTGCCGCCGCTTTGTACAGGAGATCGAAGTCACTGGACTGGCCGGGAAGCCAGGCGTAGAGCAGCAGCCGGCCGGCCACTACCAGAAGAAGGGCAAGGAAAAGAGCCAACAGTGCCGGGCTGATCTTGGTGGATTTGGCAGGCACGGGTTTGGCCATCAAGGCTGCTCGCTCATCCCAGTGGCTCCCTGTAGAGAGCTAGGCCTCCCGCCCTCGACCCGGTCCGGTGTTACAGAAGTGGACTCCTAAGTTTCCGCACAAACCTCCATTTCCTTTAGCTCGGACCTTCGGCTAGCGCAGTTTGCCGATCTGCTCGGCCAGGTCACGGGCAACTAGCTGGAGCTCGATGTGTTCCGGATGGAGCGTCCCTCCCGTCGGGGACGTGAGATTGGCGCGAACCGCCTTGATGCCTTCGATGGCGCGGCGCAGCTTCAGCCGCTCGACCCGGACCGGAGCCTGAGCTCCTTTTCCGGCGGAAAGGACGGCCCACATGTTGGTCCGCAGGGTATCGACCGACCGCTTCAGGTCTTCCAGGCCCTCAGGAAGCACCGGCGCGCGGGTCAGGCGGGCATCCACCTCGTCCAGCAGCGTGCGAAGGCTGACCAGTTGTTGGGCGAGCGGTTCATTTTCCATTAGGCCACCCGATTTCTCCGCCAAACCAGGTAAACTGGTATTCCCAGAGCCACAATCAGCAGACCCAGCGCGGAGAACTTCCGCTGTTGAGGGTCGGCCAGCAGGACTACAAGCAGAAAGGCGTTGGCTGCCATGTACAGCGCTGGAAGCACGGGATAGCCGAACGCCCGCACCGGCCGCGGAAGATCGGGCCGAACCCGGCGAAGGCGGAAGAGGGAGAAGGTGGTGAGGAAATAAAAGATGATGGTAGCGAAGATCACGTAGTTGAGCAGCTCGCTGTACGTGCCGCTGATGCAGAGCACCGAAGTCCAAACCCCCTGCGCCACCAGTCCGAAGACCGGAGTACGATAGGTCGGGTGCAGCTTGCCCGCCTGCTGGAAGAAGAGATTGTCGCGGGCCATCGCGTAGTACACTCGAGGGCCGGCCAAAATCAGTCCATTATTGCAGCCAAAGGTGGAGAGCAGGATGGCGACCGCCATAATGGTGGCGGCCCCGGCGCCGAGCGCTACTTCGATGGCCGCAGTGCCGACCC
>JBJMPB010000465.1:0-4518 GCA_045803455.1 Gemmatimonadales bacterium
ACGGTGGTCAAGCCGAACATGGAAGTCAGGCGCCTCCCTCCCGAAGAGGAGCCCGGCGCTCCCGGAGCGTACGGCGGCGCCGGGTCGATCGACGGCAAGATCCCGGGGCGGTTCTGGATCAACCTCAGAACCACCGATCTGCACAGCAAGTACAGCCTGGCCGATCTGACCTTCCATGAGGCGATCCCCGGCCATATCTGGCAGGGTGAATACACCCACAAGATGCCGCTGATCCGTCAGCTGCTCTCCTTCAATGCCTACTCGGAAGGATGGGCATTGTACGCCGAGCAGCTCGCCGATGAGCTGGGCGCCTATGAGGGAGATCCCGTGGGACGCCTGGGATATCTCCAGTCGCTCGCCTTTCGCGCCTGCCGGCTGGTGGTGGACACCGGCCTCCACGCCAAACGCTGGACCCGCGAGCAGGGCGTGCAGTTCTTCGTTGATGTGAACGGATCGAATCCGCTGGAAGTCGCCAGCGAGGTGGACCGCTACTGCTCCTGGCCGGGTCAGGCCTGCGGATATAAGGTGGGCCACAGCGAGATCAACCGGCAGCGCCAGAAGGCAATCGCGGCCTTGGGATCGAAATACGATCTCAAGTCATTCAACGATGCCGTGGTTCTCGGCGGCAACGTCCCGCTCGACGTGCTCGCCAAGAACATCGACGCCTACATCGCCGGTCCGCGTTCGGTGGCCACCTCCTGACTCCCGACCTCCCGACTCCCGACTCGTGTCTCGGACTCGTGACTTCTTCTCCCGACTCCCGACTCCCGACCCCTGACCCCCGACTCCCGACTCTCCGGGAACTTAGACCAGCTCCAGCGGGTTAAAACCAATATGCCAACCATCGAACTGGGCCTGGACACCTTCGGCGACGTCACCGCGGACGCCGATGGCCGTCTTCTGCCCCACGCGCGCGTCCTTCGGGACGTCATCGCCGAAGCCGAGCTGGCCGACCGGGTCGGCGTGGACTTCTTCGGCGTGGGCGAGCACCATCGCCCTGATTTCGCGATCAGCGCCCCCGAGGTGCTGCTCGCGGCCATCGCCGGGCGCACCGAGCGCGTGAAGCTTGGCACCGCCGTCACCGTGCTCAGCTCCGACGATCCCATTCGGGTCTACCAGCGCTTCAGCACTCTGAACGCGGTCTCCAACGGGCGAGCCGAGGTCATTCTGGGACGCGGGTCGTTCACCGAATCGTTCCCCCTGTTTGGCTATTCGCTGGACGACTACGAGGTCCTGTTCGAGGAGAAGCTGGCGATCTTCGCCGCGCTGCGGGACGCCGACCGTACGGGTCAGCCGGTAAAGTGGAAGGGAACAACGCGTCCGCCGCTCGACGGCGTCCGGGTCTTTCCACCAGTGGAGAACCCGCCGCTCAGTACCTGGGTCGGTGTGGGCGGCAGCCCTCAGTCGGTGGTGCGGGCCGCGCGGTATGGCTTTCCGCTCACGCTGGCAATCATCGGCGGCGATCCGCGGCGGTTCAAGCCGTACGTCGAGATCTACCATCGGGCGTTGACCCAGCTGGGGCACGCTTCGCTGCCGGTTGGTATCCATTCCCCGGGCCACATCGCTGAGAACGATGAGCAGGCCCAGGAGGAGCTGTGGCCGGCGTATCAGGTGATGCGGAACCGGATCGGCGCGGAGCGGGGATGGGGTCCCACCAGCCGGGTCGAATTCGATCAGGAGATCGCGTCCGGGTCGCTGTACGTGGGCTCGCCTGAGACCGTCGCCCGGAAGATCGCGGCTACAGTCCGCGCCCTCGGCGCCTCCCGCTTCGATCTCAAGTACAGCGCCGGCACACTGGGCCACGAGATCATGCTGCGCAGCATCGAGCTTTACGGTCGTGAGGTGATCCCGCGGGTGCGACAGGAGCTCGAAGCTGGGAGCGCCGTCACCCCTTCGTCGCTCCACTCCTCAGCGCTTGCCCCGAGCAAATAGGCGAGGGGGCAGGCTCTGAGGGCCTCGAAGGAGGCGGAATAATGCTTGTCACCCTGAGCGCAGCGAAGGGGCCGGAACGCGGCTTCGAAATCGAAGAGCCCTCCTCTGCACACATCGAGTTTCTCGAGGACAGACTCTACGAGTTCTATCTTGGTACGACTGGGGTCGACGACGGTCGGAGCCTCGGCGTCTTCTTGCGAGATGAATCCAGAAACATCGTGGCCGGCGCCGCCGGCTACACTTGGGGAGAAACCTGTGAGCTGCGTCAAGTCTGGGTAGCCGCCTCGATCCGGGGCCATGGTGTTGGCCGTCGGATGATAGCTGAAGTCGAGGCAGAGGCGGTGCGGCGTGGCTGCCGGCAACTCATCCTCACAACCCACAGTTTTCAGGCGCCTGGGTTTTACCTGAAGCTCGGCTTTACCGTGGTTTCGCAGATCCCCGATTATCCCCGCGGCTATACCGCACTGGTATTGCGCAAGCTCCTTTCACCGGGCACGAGCAAGGCGACGAACAGGTAGGTAAACCGTCTCCTCTGACGGCCTCGACCAACCTTAAGTGGCCCTCCAGCGCGCAGCACTGCATATTCGCCGAGCCCTCACATTCGGCGAGTGATGACCAATCAGGCGGTCCCGCTGCCTCCCGCTACGATACTGCCCTCGCCGCAGCTCTCGCCGGTGGACAGCGATCATCGCTTGCACACCCTCGACATCCTGCGCGGGCTCGCTCTGTTGGGGATGATCCTGGTGCACTTCCATCAGAAGATGCGTATCGAGGTCACTGGGCTGGAGGATCTGATCGCCTGGGGCGTGTGGATCCTGGTCGAGCAGAAGGCCTGGGGGATCTTCGCCTTCCTTTTCGGTGTTGGCTTTGCCGTGCTTCTGCGGCGGCTGGAAGCGCGCAACGCACCGGTCGTTGCCATCTACCTCCGCCGCCTGGGCGGGCTCGCGGTGTTCGGCGTGATCGCTCAAGTGGGCTTCGGGTTCAGCATCCTCCTGGCCTACGCCGCCTGGGGCGTGGTGCTGCTCCTCATCCGACGCTGGTCTACTCCGGCGCTGCTGGCTACCGCCGTGGTTGCGGCAGCGGCCCGCCCCGTAACCGCCGAGCTCACCGCGCTCTACACCTGGTGGACCCACGGCACGTGGTCTCCTCCGTTCGCCAATCCGCTTCGCCAGGCCGCCGACACCGCGGCGCAGAATGCCGATTACCTCACACTGTTGTCGGCGCGGTGGGCGCTCTTCCTGGGCGGGCTGCCGCACGGCTGGCGCGACTTCCTCCCGGACACAAATCTGGCGCTCTTCTGCCTGGGTCTCCTCGCCGTCCGCCATCGCATTCTCGATGAGCCCCTGCGTCACCGTCGGATCATCGCGGCATTCATGGCCTTCGGTGCTGTGGCCTGGGCTACCCACTGGCTCCTGCTGCGGGATCTTCCCGAACTGCCGATCCCCGGTGCGGTAGGACCGCTGTCGGAGGGACTGGGGCTGCTGCTGGATCAGTGGCTTTGTCTGACCTACATCGGTGGGGTGGTGCTGCTGCTGGCCTGGCGGCCGGTGTGGACCGAGCGCTTGCGCATTGTCGGTTGCACCGGCCGAATGGCCCTCAGCAATTACATGTTCCAGATCGTCGTGCTCGACGCGCTCGCCTCCGGTTACGGCTGGAAGCTGAGGCTCAGACCCGCCGCCTACGTCTTGGCGGCCGTGCTCTTGTTTGTCGTCGAGGCGGCATTCAGCGGCGCATGGCTGTCACGGTTCCGGTTCGGTCCGCTCGAATGGCTCTGGCGAACGGTTACCTATGCCCGCCCGCAGCCGCTGCGACGTCAACCTTGACGCTGACCGTCACCGCCTCCATACGCTCATCTACCGCAGTGACCGCAACCCGGTGCGAACCTCGTCGCAGAAGAGTTCCGGCTGCTCCCAGGCCGCGAAGTGGCCGCCTTTATCAAGCTTGTTGTAGTGGATGAGCTTGGGATATGCCTTCTCCGCCCAGCTCCGCGGCACCTGATAGAGCTCGTCGGGGAAGACGCTCACGGCTACCGGGATGTCCACGCCCTTCGGGTCGAAGAAGCCGAGCTTGTTCTCCCAGTAGAGACGTCCCGAGGAGATCCCCGTGTTCGTCAGCCAGTAGTGGGTGATGTTGTCGAGGACGTCGTCTCGGGTCAGGCCTTCCTGGGCCCCGTCGACAAAGACGCGAGAGATCAGCGCCAAACTCGTCGAGTCGTGGTCGAGCATCCAGGCGGCCAGGCCGACGGGGGAATCCGCAATCCCATACAGCGCCTGCGGGTGGGTCCCCAGCTCGAGTGCGTAGCCCACGTCTGTCGCAAAGAAGTCCCTCAGCTTCTCGTAGAGGCGTGTTCCCTCGTCATCCAGACCGGTCGGCGCCGGACCGCCGGACACGACCGCCGCTGCGACGTCGGGCCGAACAGCACCAGGGAAGTTGGTGTGGATGCCGAGCAAACCCGGAGGCGCCTGTGCACCCATCAGATCGACGATTTGCCCGCCCCAATCGCCACCCTGGGCGACGTAGCGGTCGTAGCCCAAGCGCGTCATCAGCTCCGCCCAGGTACGCGCGATCTGCTCAGGGCCCCAGCCG
>JBJMPB010000486.1:0-4543 GCA_045803455.1 Gemmatimonadales bacterium
ACTGTATGCACGCCACGAGCCTTGGTGCTGTCCCGCCGGGTGATGTAACTGGTTTGCACCCGCCTCGCCGTCAGATCGAAGGCATTGCCCGCGTTCAGCCGGAGATCATTGCCCGCGGGCGTGTGGTCCATGGATGCCTCCCCGATCAGCTGCAATCCACCGGAGCTGTCCGGCTGATACAACCGGGCAACCCCTGCAGGCAGCGGTCGATCGCCGAAGTCCGTCTTCCGGGGGCGCTTCAGGGTGTACGTCACCTCTACCGGCGGCTGCAGCTCCTCGCCCTGCTGGGGGAGGAAGCCCCAGTAGGGCACATCTCCATGCACCACATACGTGCGCTCGTACTTGACCCGAACCGGATCGAACAAGGCGACCGAGGTGGTCTGTCCCGGCAAAATCGAGCTTCGGCCGGGCAAGGCGTAGAGGTGGAACTCGCCCACCCGCTGTTCGACGGCGAAATTGTCGGCCAGGGCCGCGGCCTCACGTACTTCTTTCCGCATCAGCGGTTGAGGCGGAGCGCCAGGGGGTTGAGCCCGGTTGACCGAGCCGGCCAGGAGGTTGATCTGCGCGTTCTCGGCCCGGAGCGACTCGGACGGCAGCACCGCCATTCCGGTCACTCGGGCATCCTCCCCGTTCAGCACCATCTGATAACTCGCCTGCCACGACGCTCCGCTGGTGAAGTAGCCCAGTCGCATCTGATCCTGAGCGCGAGCGCTCCGCACGGCAAGAGAAACGGTCGGCTCCACCACCACGACGTCGCTCGGGTAAAGGGCCAGTCCGGGTGGCGTGAAGCTGATACGGCCGTCGGGCAGCTGCAGCCGGAGCGGGTCCACCCCCAGGACCAGGGCACTCACCGTATCGCGGGGATCACTGAGTCGGAACACCAGCCGCTTGCCCACTGAGCGCCGCAGCACGCTGGCCTCATCCACCGCGCCATCGTAGGAGACGCGCTCCAGAGTGACCGACGAATCCAGCGAAAAAACCGTCGCCGGATCCAGCGCGCCCAGCGCCAGCCGCTGGCTGGATGCACCCTTGGGGACATTGGCCGGAACATTGCGCCGGACCAGCACCCGGCCGTCGTTGTAGATGGTAAGGGAAGTCTGGGCGTGAAGCGGCGTGTAAGCGGGGATGAGGGGAAGCGAGGAAGTGAGCAGTACTACCATGGCGACAATGCGCATGGACCCGATGTGCTTCCCTGCCTCCCTGTCTCCCCGCTTCGCTGCCGTCATTTGAGATACTCCATTGCCACCCGAGTGGCGATACGACGAACGATGATGTAGGTAGCCAAGACCGCGATGACTCCGTACAGCCGTGCCATTGGGGCGCCGGTCATGCGCAGCGCCACGTAGGCTGCCATCAGGACCGTTGCGGCGAGGGAGATGCGGCTGGCCAGTGTTCTTGCACGGACCTTTCGTTCGCCCAGACAGGCCGGGCAGAGCTCACCCCAGCCCAGTCCCCACACCCGCCGGCCGCACCTGACGCAGGGAACCTCAGGCTGCCCGTCTCGCAACCGCATGTCCGAACTCCTCCGTGCTGGCGGTGCCCCCGAGGTCCCGGGTGCGGATGCCGTCCTGCACGATGGTCGTGACGATGGCATTCCGGATCCGCTCGGCCCGGTCGAGCTCCCCGATATGATCCAGCATCATGGCGGCGGCAAACATCTGGGCCGAGGGATTGGCGAGGCCCTTTCCGGCAATGTCGGGAGCGCTGCCATGCACCGCCTCGAAAATCGCCGCCTTGGTCCCGATGTTGGCGCCGGGTGCGAGTCCCAGTCCGCCCACCAGACCGGACACCTCGTCACTCAGGATGTCGCCGAACATGTTGGTGGTCACCATGACGTCGAACTGCTCGGGACGCATCACCAACTGCATCGCGGTGTTGTCGACGATCATGTCGTTGGATTCGATCTTTCCTTCGTATTCCTTGGCCACGGCGCGGCCCACCTCGAGAAACAGTCCGCTCACCATCTTCAGGATGTTGGCCTTGTGTACGATGGTGACCTTGCGGCGGCCGTGCTTGACGGCGTACTCGAAGGCGTACCGGATGATTCGCTCGCAGCCGCGCCGGGTGACGATCGCCATGGACTCGCCCACCGCGCGGGGATCGTCACCAATGGCAACGAAGTGCTCCACCCCGATGTAGAGTCCCTCGAGGTTCTCCCGAACCAGCACAATGTCCACGTTCTCGAAGCGGCCGCCCGGAACGATGGTACGGGCGGGGCGCACATTGGCGAATAACTCGAATTCCTTCCGCAGGCCCACGTTGACGGAGCGAAATCCGGTGCCTACCGGCGTGGTCAGCGGCCCCTTCAGTGCCAGGGCGTTCTTTCGGATGCTCTCCACCGTGGCGTCGGGAAGCGGTGTACCAGTGGCTTCCACCGCGGCCACCCCGGCCAGCTCTTCGTCCCAGTTGAAGCGGAGGCCGGTGGCCTCCAGCACTTTCACGGTCTGCACTGTGATCTCTGGCCCGATGCCGTCGCCAGGAATCAGCGTCACATCATAGGTCATGGACTTCCGGACACCGGAAGAAGGGCGGCCATCGCTGCCTTGATCGCCTGGTCGGGCGACGCGCCCCTCCCGTAGGCGACACTGCGCCACACCACTTTGCCGTTGCGGGCATCGGCCAGGACCATCGTCAGGTCGGCCCGGATCTGGCCGTTCGGCTCGGGGCCGAAACCGAGTGAGGCGGGCACCAGGGCGAGCCTGCCCCCGACCAAGGCCACCAGCCCCCGCAGGGATGACCGGAGCGGATCCGGCACTTTGGTCATATGGGGTGACCGAAGCACTGCCTGTCCCATCTGATCGGGATCGTCGACAAAGCCCGCCGCCCGGCGCGCAACCTTCCGGACCTCGGGCGGAAGCACCCAGTGAACCTCGGGTCCCCGGCTCTCCAGGCCCTCACCAATCAGCGAGTCGGTGCGAAGCAGCGCCGGCCGGTGATCCTTGTAGGGAGCATAGGTGGTGCTGGACTCGAGCTCGGGGTCGGCGACGACGAGTGTGATGGGAAGGACTGCGATGCTCTGCCCGCTGAGTGAGCCGACGGGAAGACCCGGGACGGGCGGCAGCGGCTTGAGCTCATCCTGCGCGTGGAGACTGCAGGCCACAAGCGCCAGCAGCCCCGCGTAGAACGCGGACCAGCAACATCGGAGAATGGGTGGCATTGCCAAAACCTAAATGGTGTTGGCTTTACTCCAAAGAGAGGCCGCCGTCCACCACGATCGTCTGTCCCGTAATGTGGCGGGCGGAGTCAGAGCAGAGAAAGGAGATGACGTGGGCTACATCGTCGGGCTCCGCGACCCGGCCGAGCACCGAGCTTTTCTGGGCTCGCTCGATCACCTCGGAGGGAAGCATTCCCATCCGCTCGGTGCGAATGAATCCGGGAGCAACCGCATTGACGTTGACGTTGGCCGGACCCAGCTCCACCGCGGCCGCGCGGGTGAGTCCCAGCAATGCCGCTTTGCTGGCGGCATAGTTAGCCACTCCGAATCCGGGACGGTCGGCTTGATGGGCGCTCACGCTCACGATTTTCCCAAAGTGCTGGGCCCGGAAGATCGGGGCCACTGCCCTTATACAGTTGAAGGAGCCCGTGACATTGGTCTCCAGCACTTCAGACCAGGCTTCCTGGGAGAGACGCCAGAGCGCGCCGTCGTTCGCGATGCCGGCGTTGTTGATCAGAAAGTGGACGCCGCCCAGCCGCTGCTTGGTTTCCTTTACGAACTCTTCGACGGCTCCCCGGTCGCGAACGTCGCAGCGTTGAGCGTAGACCTGAATTCCCATTCCCCTGAGAGCGGTCTCGGTCAAGAGGGCTTGCTCGCTCACATCGCGTCCAGGCATGCTGACGAAGCAGAACGCCACATGGCATCCCAGCCGGCCAAACTCCATGCAGATATGCCGGCCGAGTCCGGTGGCTCCGCCGGTCACGATGACCACCTTGCCGCGCCAGCCCCTCACGATGGGTTGGGCACGAGGCTCCTCGAGGGCGGCACCGGTTCCCTCCGGTGCCTCATACTCCCACGAGGGCCGGTGACCGAAGCCGAACGATGGCAATGGCATGGAGGTCGAAGCTACGGGCAGAAATAAACAGCGGCAAGGATGGCCGCTAACCGCTTACATCGTTATAACTTCAACATGCTGCTCAGGAAGCTCGGCTGGCTGGCGCTGGCGGTTGCCGGCGCGGTAGCGTGGGGCATGTTGGCGCTGCATCGGGGAGAGACCATCAGCGCCGCCTGGCTGGTGCTGGCCGCTGTGGGCACCTACCTCCTGGCGTATCGCTTTTACAGCCGTTTCCTGGCCACGACGGTGTTCGGGCTCAACGACCGACGGGCCACTCCGGCCGAGCGGCTCATGAATGGCCGGGACTTCGTGCCGACAACTCGCTGGGTGCTCTTCGGCCATCACTTTGCCGCCATTGCCGGGGCCGGACCGCTGGTAGGCCCGGTGCTGGCCGCTCAGTTCGGCTACCTGCCTGGGACCATCTGGATCGTGTTCGGCGTGGTGCTGGGCGGAGCCGTTCAGGACTTCGTCATCCTCTTCGGCTCCATGCGGCG
>JBJMPB010000502.1:0-2561 GCA_045803455.1 Gemmatimonadales bacterium
TCCTACGTGCATTACAAGCACAACGAGAGCCTTGTCGCGATCGGGATGGAGGTGGCCGTCGAGCGCGAGCGCGGCGCGATCCACGTGGAGCGGGTCGTTTGCGCGCATGACTGCGGGCTCGTGATCAACCCCGATGCGGTCAAGGCGCAGGTGGAGGGCAACATCATTCAGACGCTGAGCCGGGCGCTGTACGAAGAGGTGCAGTTCGATCACGCGCGGGTCACCAGCCTCGATTGGGCGAGCTATCCGATCCTGACGTTCAGCGAGGTGCCGGCGATTGAGATCGAGCTGATTGATCGCCGTCATGAGCCGCCCCTGGGCACAGGCGAAGCCTCAGCTGCCCCTGTGGCGGCCGCGCTTGGCAATGCCGTGTTTGACGCGACCGGCCTGCGGCTGCGCACGGTTCCGTTCACGCCCGAGCGGGTCAAGGCCGCACTCGAGCGCCAGGGCACGTAGAGCGGAACCTGCGTAAAACGAAGGGAGCTGGACCGAATGCGCAAGGCGGCGATCCTGATCGTTGTTTCCGCCGCTGTTGTCGGGTCGATATGGCTCGATGCGCGCCCACGCGCGCAGGTGCGCCCTGAGCTACGGCCGGCTGCCGCCTTTGCGGACATGCAGAGCGCGCGCGAGCGCTCGATCGCGCTGTTCTCGGAGGCGGGAAAGGTCATCGGACATCCGCGCTGCATGAACTGCCATCCGGCCACGGGTCGGCCACTGCTGGGGGACGACCAGCACCCGCATATCCCGAAGGTGGAAGGTGGATCGTCCGGTTTGGGCGTGGCGGGCCTCGCCTGCACGGCTTGTCACCGCGAGAGGAACATCCCGCTGGTCGGCACGACTATCAAGAGCATGCCGGGCCACCCGCGCTGGCATCTCGCGCCCGGCGAGATGGCCTGGGAAGGCAAGTCGCTCGGTCAGATTTGCGAACAGCTCAAGGACCCGGCCCGCACCGGGGGGCGCGACCTTGCCGCGCTGCACGATCATATGGCCCACGACGACCTCGTCGCCTGGGGCTGGGACCCAGGCGACGGTCGGGAACCTGCCCCCGGCACGCAGGCGATCTTCGGCGACCTGATCAGAGCCTGGATGGAAACCGGAGCGGAGTGTCCGCTACCCTGAAGCCGTTCCGACGCGGCATCGCTTAGGCAAACAGCCTGTGTGCCGACAATCGAGGAGGAGAGCGGCGGCGAACCCGGGCCGTTGAGCAATCGTTGAGACAAGCCGGCGCGACGACTCCCCAGGCGCTTTGCGCGCAACGCGTCCAAGGTTCCGACGTAGGTGGTTGGCGCCGAGCTGAACGGAGCTACCGTCTGGAGCGCAGCGGAGAAGCAGCACCATGCTCACGATCAGCACCCTCCATCGCGCCGCGATCGTGATCTTCTGGTCCCTCCTGCCGCTTGGCCCCACGCACGTGCAGGCTCAACCGAGCAGGGAGAGCACCCTTCAGCTTGGTGCCAACGACTTGGGCGGCATTATCTCGAGCGCGAACGGGCCAGAAGCTGGCGTCTGGGTCATCGCGGAGACAACGGACCTGCCCACCCGGATGACCAAGATCGTGGTCACCGATGATGGCGGGCGTTACGTCGTTCCTGATCTCCCGCAGGCGAACTACACCGTCTGGGTGCGGGGCTTTGGCCTTGTGGACTCGCCCAAGGTGCAGGCGAAGCCCGGCAGCCTGCTTGATCTGCGGGCCACCGTTGCGCCGAACGCGACCGCAGCGGCGGAGTACTACCCTGCCATACACTGGTATTCCATGCTGAAGGTCCCGCCCGCCGGCGCGTTCCCAGGAACCGGCACGGGGCCGAGCGGCAACGGCATCCCAGCAGAGATCAAGAGCCAGGGCCAGTGGCTTGATGTGGTCAAAACCGACGGCTGCTTCACCTGCCATCAACTCGGCGATAAGGCCACCCGGACCATCCCCAAAGAGCTCGGGGCTTTCGACTCGTCCGTTGAGGCCTGGGAGCGGCGCATCCAAGCGGGCCAAGCCATGACGATCATGGCGCGCAACATCAGCCGCCTCGGACCACAGCGTGGTCTGGCTCTGTTTGCGGACTGGACCGACCGCATCGCGGCGGGCGAGTTGCCAGCTTCGCAGCCCACGCGACCACAAGGCGTGGAGCGCAACGTGGTGATCACGCTGTGGGACTGGGCCGGGCCGAAAGCCTACCTCCACGACGAGATCGCGACCGATAAGCGCCATCCCACCGTGAACGCCAACGGCCGGATCTACGGCGCTCCCGAGGAGAGCACCGACCTGATCCCGATCCTGGATCCCGCCCAGAGCATCGCAAGCTCGGTGAAGGTGCCGGTGCGGGATGTAAACACGCCGTCGTCCAAGGACGACCCGCTCGGGACCTCGCCGTACTGGGGTGACGAACCGATCTGGGACAGTCAGACGAGCCCGCATAACCCCATGTTCGATGAGCACGGCCGGGTTTGGTTCACCTCACGGGTGCGCCCGCCGGAGAACCCGGCCTTCTGCCGCAAGGGCTCGGCTCATCCCTCGGCCCAGCTCTTCCCGCTGGAGCGGTCGAACCGCCATCTCTCGATGTATGACCCGA
>JBJMPB010000534.1:0-2920 GCA_045803455.1 Gemmatimonadales bacterium
CGGCGCGGGAGGTCGATCTCGTCCAGATTGACCCCTCCGGCGCGCTCGGCCTCGCCTGGGCCGGACTCCTCTTCCTCGACGGTCCGGCCCTGCTCAGTACCTACGGCGAGCACGACCCGGCAGGGTTAGCGACGGTCGTCGCGCATGAGATGGCCCATCTATGGTGGGGCATCCTCGCTGGAGGTGACTCGAACAAGCACGCCTACATCCAGGAGAGTCTGGCGACCGTCTCTTCGCTCCTTTATCTGAAGGAGACGCTCGGGCCAGAGGTCGCCGGAGCGGAGCTCGACGCCTGGGTAACCCGGCCAGCCTTCGATCTGCTCGCGGCGGGCGACGCCGTCGTCGATGTGCCGGTCGCCGCGGAGGACGACCCAAATATCTGGTCCGATGCGACTTACGGTAAAGGCTCTCTTGGCTTTCTGGCCATCCGGCAGGAGATCGGGGCCGCTGCTTTCGAGGCGGCGTTGCACGACCTCGCCACCCGCTACGCCTGGGGCGAGATGACCCCAGCCGACCTGCGCGCGGCCTTCGAGACCGCCTCCGGACAGGATCTCGACGCCCTCTGGAGCCATTGGTTCGACGAGGCGGCGATGACACATGAAGAAATCGAGGAGATCGCCGCAGCGTTTGTGGGATAGTGCGGAAGGACGGCGAGCCCCGCCGTCCACTAGCCCGGATTATTCACGGAGGCAGGGATGAGCGGCTACCTGCTGCCACAGGAGTTGGCCGGGATGGCTCGAGGCCAAGCGCAGCCGGACCCGATCCTGCCGTTGCCAGACGCGACCGCCAATCTTGAGGAACTGCAGCCGGAGGGTGTCGAGTTGCATGCGCGGGACGGCACAGGCCAGCAGCCAGCGGCGCACCGTATCGAGTAGCCAGTAGGCCGCGGCATGCAATAACAGGCGGCACTGATTGGCGCAGAAGCGGTGGTCGCTCAAGCGGTCGGCGAAGCAGGCGTCTTTGAGATCCTTGATCCAGTTCTCACCCGCACCACGATCGACATACCAGTCATAGAGCGCTTCCGGCGGATCGGGGCGGGTCGTCACCACGAAGCGAGTGTTGGGGCCTTTGGCAAGTGCTTCCGCTTTGATGATCACCCGGCGGGGATGCTCCCAGCTCTCCGCCTGATAGACCGTTTCGCCAAGGAGGCGCACTTTGTCCGCCCCGGTGGCGGCACGCTGGCGCTGTGCACTCGCCACCAGAGAGGCGGCGAGGTCGGCCAGCCGCGGATTGCTGATCAAGCCGATGGTGTAATCCAGTTGTTCCCGCTCACAGAAATCGTAGATGGCTGGCACGGCGCCCCCGCTATCCATGCGAATCTCCAGGGTCACGTCTGGCCAGCGGCTGCGGAGCGCCCGCACCACTCGCTTCAGGACGGCCACGACCCCGGCGCTGCCGTGGGTATTGCCCGGGCGTAAGACCGCCGTGATGAGCTGTCCGGTGTCGCCATCGAAGACCAGCAGGGGGTGATACATGTGCTGCCGGTAGTAGCCGTGGTAGGCACTGCCTTCCTGCTGCCCATGGGTAGGATCATCGGTGCCATCGAGGTCGAGAATGAGGTGGGTGGGCACGCCGTCCTGCTCCCGCTGGCGCAGGTACAGCTCGCCCAAGGCGATGGCAAGACGATAACAACTCTTGCGATCCACCGCGTTCTCCAAGCGGGAAAAGGTGGGTTGGCTGGCTAAATTCCCACCCGTCTCGGGCAGCCGTCCACAGACCAGCTTCAGCAAGGGATCGCAGCGCAAGGTGTCGGCATCGTCTTGATCCTCATAGCCACAGGCAATTTGGAAGACCCGCTGCCGCAGCAACGTTGTGAGCGAATGGCGCACCGGCCCACGCCGCCAGTCGGGGATGACCGCCGCGAAGGCGGCACACACGCCCAACATCGACTCCGCCGCATCAAGCCACGGCAACCCACCATCAGAGGTCAGACGACCACCGTCGAAACTGGCCTCCAACGGCACCAACGCGGACACGGCAAAGCGAAACAGCGGTGTGGCAGACTGGGACATGCGGGTACCTCCTGGTTCGGGATTGGGTCAGCACCATATCCCTACCAGAGAGGCTGCCCGCTGTCACCTCCCACCCTCATGAATAATCCGGGCTAGCCTTCGACGACGAGCTGCAACCCAAGCCCGCCTACGACGCCCTGATCAGTGGCCTGTTCGAGGCCACTGACCGCGATCCCCTGGGGGAGGTGCAACGAGCGTCGGGCGCTTGACCATCTGTCGTACTATCGCCACGTCATTGGAAACTCATCGCCCAGCGAAGAAGGAGCACGACGTGGCAGAGAAGCACAGGCTTTGGAACGCCTATCAGGATCTCCGTGCGGGGCGGATTTCGCGTCGATCCTTCCTGCAACGGGCAGCAGCCCTGGGGGCGGCAACTCCGATCGTCCTGAGCATGCTGCGCCTGACCGACGTCGCCGCACAAGGGGCGACACCTGGCGCCGGGACGATAGATGCCCCGCCCTCCGCAGGCACAGAGGATCAGACGCGCGGCGCCGGGGGTGAGCTGAAGCTGCTGCAGTGGCAGGCGCCGACGACGCTGAACATGCATCTGGCCGGCAGTTTCAAGGATCAGCTTGCCGCCTGCCTGGTCACCGAGCCATTGATTCACTTCCTGCCCGATGCCACGGCCATTCCCTGCCTGGTCACAGAGGTGCCATCGCAGGCGAACGGGCGGGTTGCCGCCGACCTCACGACGGTCACCTACACCCTGCAGAACGGGATCGTCTGGAGCGACGGTGAGCCGTTGACCGCCGAGGACGTGGTCTTCACCTGGAAATGGGTCATCGACCCGGCCAATCAATCGTCCAATGCCGCCCTCTATGAGGCGGTTGCCGCTGTCGACGCCGTCGACGATCAGACGGTGAAAATCACGTTCAAGGAGCCCCAGCTCGGCTGGAACAGCTATTTCT
>JBJMPB010000557.1:0-3266 GCA_045803455.1 Gemmatimonadales bacterium
AACTTCTTGGATGGTGCTGTTGATCAGGGGTTTTTGTTGCCGCCGGATATGCGTGAGTGGCTGGATCCTGGTCATTTGGCCTTGTGAGGTTCCCCCGCTTTCCTGGAGGCTCTCGATCTTGGTCTGATTAGGCCAAGGGAGGAGCTGAATTGTGACTAGACCGAGCAAGTTCGCGCCGGAATTCAAGGCTCGCGCGATCGATTTGTATCGGTCCTCCGATGGCCGCTCAATCACCGATGTGGCCCGCGAGTTGGGGATCGGTACCGAGACGTTCCGCAAGTGGGTGCGTCAAGACGAGGCCGATCGAGGTGAGCGGGACGACCGGCTGACCAGTAAGGACGTCGAGGAGCTGAAACGGCTCCGCAAGGAGAACGCGGAGCTGAAACGCACCAACGAAATTCTGCGGTTGGCGAGCTCGTTTTTCGCCCAGGAGGCCGACCCGACCCGGCGCAGGTCGTGACGTTTGTGGAAGCGCACCGTCACACCTTCGGGGTTGCGCCGCTACTCGCCGCCATCGGCGAGCCGGTGTCCACCTTCTATGACCGCACCAGCCGGGAGCGGTCCCCCATGAGCGGTGGCTGATGCCGCGCTCGGCGAGCGGATCGAGGCCATCTGGGAGCGGTCGCGCCGCACATACGGCGCGCCACGCATCCACGCCATGCTGGCCCGGGAAGGCATCCGGGTGGGCCGCAAGCGGGTGGAGCGGCTAATGCGGCAACTCCGCATTCAGGGCGCTCACCTGCACAAACATTGGAAAACCACCCGGCAAAACAAGCAAGCCAGCGCCGCACCGGACTTGGTCGACCGTAACTTCACCGCCGCCGTGCCGAACATGCTGTGGGTGGCGGACCTGACCTATATCAAGACCTTGCAAGGGATCCTCTATCTGGCAGTGGTGCTGGATGTGTTCTCCCGCAAAGTGGTGGGCTGGCAGATGGCGGATCGGATGACCACCGACCTGGTGCTATCGGCCTTGGAGATGGCACTGTGGCGCCGCGATGTGGTCCGAAATCGGCTGATCCATCACAGCGACAAGGGTTCCCAAGGCGGATTCAACTGGTCATCGCAACACCTTGATCGTGGAGGTGTTCATGGGCAGACCAGCGGGGTGGATGCAGGGGTTGACGGGCAGGGCGCCGATGAAGTCGCCGGGCAAGCCGTCGCTCCGGCGTGATGTGGAGCGTCAGTTCTGGTGCGAGATCGCGAAGGGGTTGACCAGCGAGGACGCCGCGCTCGCGGTCGGCGCGTCGCAGGCGGCCGGAAGCCGGTGGTTCCGCGAACGTGGCGGCATGCCGACGTTCATGACTGTTCTACTCAGCGCCCGGTACTTGTCGTTCCCAGAGCGGGAAGAGATTGCTGTGCTGAAGGCCCAGGGCGGCGGGGTTCGGGAGATCGCCCGCCGGCTGGGCCGCAATCCGTCGACGATCTCGCGGGAGCTGCGTCGCAACGCAGGCACGCGGGGTGGGAAGCTGGACTATCGGGCGTCGGTCGCGCAGTGGAAGGCCGAGCTGCTGGCCAGGCGACCCAAGACCTCAAAGCTGGTGCAGAACGCTCGGCTGCGGGAGTACGTGCAAGACCGGTTGTCGGGCCAGGTCCGCCGCTCAGACGGGACACCGGTGGAGGGTCCGGCGACGGTGCCGTGGAAGGGCCGGAACAAGCCGCGCCGTCAAGACCGGGGCTGGGCCACCGCATGGAGCCCGGAGCAGATCTCGAACCGACTCAAGGTCGACTTCCCCGATGATGAGTCCATGCGCATCTCGCACGAGGCGATCTACCAGGCGCTCTTCGTGCAAAGCCGCGGAGCGCTCAAGCGGGAGCTGGTCGCCTGCCTGCGCACCGGACGCGCGCTACGTGTTCCCCGCGCCCGCGCCCGCCAGCGCGCGAACGGCCACGTCACGCCTGAGGTGATGATCAGCCAGCGGCCTGCCGAGGCCGAGGACCGCGCGGTGCCCGGACATTGGGAATCTCAATGTTGTTGTCAAGCCGCTTGAGTGAGCGCCGGCGGCGCCGCGGTCCAGGTTCGGTTCTCCCGCAGCAGCGCCCACAAGACGTCGATGCGCCGGCGGGCGAGGGCGATGACGGCGTGGGTGTGGGTTAGCCCTTGGGTGCGTTTCTTCAAGTAGTAGTCCCGGTTGGGGCCGGCGCGCATCATGCTGGTCTGCGCGGACAGGTAGAACACGTGGCGTAACGGCCGGCTATAGCGCAGCGGGCGGTGCAGGTTCCCGACGCGACGGCCGGAGTCGTTCGGCACCGGCACGAGCCCGGCGGCTGCGGCGAGGTGACCGGCGCTCGGGAAGGCGCGCAGATTGCCGGCGCTGACCAGCAGACAGGCGCCGAGGAACGGGCCGAAGCCGGGAAGGGACTGGATGATCTCGGCCTGCGGGTGCTCCACGAACAGCGCTTCAATCTGCGCGTCCAAGCCCTTCAGCCGCTGATCGAGAGCGAGGATGCCGGTAGCCAGCTCAGCGATGATCTCCGCAGTCAGGTCTTGACCAGGCAACATGATCGACTGGGCTTTGGCGGCTGCGACAGCGCGGGCAGCGACACCGGCGGAGTCCCGAACGCTGCGGTGCCGCAGCCAGCCGGCCAGTCGGGCCTGGCCGCAGCGGCGGATCCGATCAGGGCTGGCATAGCCGGTCAGCAGCACCAGCGCGCCTTTGCAAGCGGAGTAGTCGAATTCCCGCTCCAGGCTCGGAAAGACGCTGGTCATCAGGTCCCGTAGCCGGTTGATCATCCGTACCCGATCGGTGATCAGGTCTGCCCGGTGCGCGGTCAGCACGGCCAGGTTGCGGACCAAATCGGTGTCGGGGTCGATGACCGCCAGGTCGCGACGCAACCGCGCGGTCTCGGCGATAACGTATGCGTCCTTGAGATCCGTCTTGCCTTCGCCGCTGAACGCGGCGCTCATGACGGCGACCACCCGCCCGGAGGCGTAGTGCACCAACTGCCCAGCTCGAGCTAGCAGCCCCAAGACCAGCGCCGACGGAGCGCCGATGATGTCAACCGCCCAGACCAGCTGCGGTGCCAACCCGCAGACCTTCGCGACCAGCGAGACGATCTCCGCCTCATCGTTGGCGATCCTCATCGAGAGCAGCGTCTTACCGTTCGCGTCGAGCACGCAAGCCCAATGGTGCGTCTTCCCGATGTCGATCCCCACCCACACTTTGTGCCGGCCTTCCGCCACGCGCGTCTCCGTCCCCCTAGATTCGAGTGCCAAACAGCGGCCCCGTGGAACACCCCGCCGACGCATCCGTAACCAGCGACCG
>JBJMPB010000612.1:0-2576 GCA_045803455.1 Gemmatimonadales bacterium
GGTGAGCGATCGGTTCGGGCGCAAACCCGTCATTCTGGTCTCAACAGCAATCTACACCCTGGCCGGGCTGGGCTGCGCGTTGTCACCGAGCTTTGAGACCCTGGTCATCTGGCGCTTCCTGCAAGGCTGCGGCGCCGGTGCAAGCCGCTCCCTGTCAGCCGCGATCATACGGGACCTTTTTACCGGATCCGCGGGGCGCTCCAAGCAGTCCTACGTTCAGGTGATGCAACTGCTGGCTCCCCTCTCAGCCCCGACCATCGGCTCGGTTCTCCTGCTGCTGTTTCATGACTGGCGCAGCATCTACTTCTTTCTGTCTGCGACCGGAGCTCTCACCTTTGTCCTGATGATGCTGTGCTATGCGGAGTCCTATCAGCCCGGTGCTCAGAACCGCCTGTCGGTTCGGCAACTCGCCGGCAATTATCTGCGTGTGTTCACCACGCGGCAGAGTGTCAAGTTCCTTCTGGTTCAGACGCTCATGTTCGGCTGCTTGTTCTCCTACGTGACGGGTTCGCCGCTCGTTATGATGGAGGTGTATGGACTGTCGCCGACGCTCTACGGAGCAACCTTTGCCTTAACGGCCTCAGGGATCGTGACCGGCAGCTTCGTCAATGGACGCCTGAATGCCAAGGGCGTTGAGCCACAGTACCCACTCACGGCAGGTTTGGTCATGGGGGCGGCATGCAGCATCGCTCTGCTCATGCTGACCTCGATTGGCACCTTACCCCTTGCGCTCCTGCTGCCCTTGGTTGTCTTGGTGTGCCTGTCATTCGGCCTCGTTGGGGGCAATGCTGTTCAACTGGCCTTGGAGCCGATGGGGGATATTGCAGGGCTGGCATCCTCCATGCTGTCGGCAAGTTCCCTCGGGTTCGGGGCCGCTATGGGGGTAGCCGTGTCGCTGTTCCACAACGGCACGCCACTTTCCACGATTGCGGCTATGGCAGCCTGCTCCGCCCTTGCTTTGGTCGTCTACCAGATCCTGTAGGAGCAAAGCCCGGAAGCTGTTCCATGGAGAGCCTCCTGCAAATGACCATCATCAGGCGCTCGAACAGTGCCCGAGAGGTGAGGGAGAAAGCGCCACCTTTGGGCTCTTGGGGACTAACAGCCTATCGATCGACGCCTCCTCATACGCTCGAATGACCCGGTATTCCATTCTGGGAAGGCTTATCGGAACTTGCGCAGATTCGACGTATGTTGGGCTGTCGCGTTTGGCGCTACGCTCTGACGAGTGCTGTCAGCAGGCATGCCGCGCCTCGTTCAGGCGCTCAACCGATATGCGTGAGGCGGTGCCGGGCATCTGTACGACGTAGCGCCCGAAGGCCTCGTGCGTCACCAGCGCGCTCAGCAGGCCCAGCACGCCCTCGCGCCCGAACACCGCGACCTCGACGCTGCCGCCATCCTCCAGGACATTCACGAGCGACACGACCGTGTGATGCGGGAAGTAGGCGTGGGACACGGCCTCGCCCGTGTCATAGAGCATCTGTCCCCGCGTCAGCTCAACGAGTTCGAGGTGCGGCTCCAGACCCGCCAAGTCCTCCGGCGCCAGAGCCGCCAGGAGCCGGTTAGCACGATGACCGGCATCCCGTCCTGAGGCGGTAGCTCTTGCGGCCTCATGGTTCGTGGGCGGAGCCGTCGTGGTCATCGGCGATGCGTTCGATGGACCGCACCAGGTCCGCTTCGGCCTGGCTCAGGGCCTGCGAGCGGGCGATCTCGGCGCGGGTCTGCTCGATGGCCTGATCGGCTTGTTCGATGGTCTGCTCCACCGCCTGGTCGAGCGGCTGTGTGTTCTCTTTCGCCATCAGTCCAGGCTACTTGTCCAATGAAGCCAAAGCTTGGCCCTTCAAGGGCCTGAGGGTCGGCCGCTGCCAACCTATGGTGATCGAGGAGGAACTGCATATCCGGCGCCGGGTCACGAGCGGGGGCTGTCCCTTACGGGCGCCGGTCTTTGTCGTACACGTTGGGTCGGTTGCCCGCAGTCCCGGAGGTGGTGGAGGTGCCAGTCGTGCTGGTTGTCGTTGTCCGCGACCGCCCCCGCAGAAAATACCAGACCACAGCGGCGACGATGGCCAGGAGAACAATGAGCCACAGCCAGCTTGCGCTCTCATCGGTTGCCCCGGGTGCCGCCGGGGCGGCGGGAGTCGTCTGCGCGAGGGCTTCGTTCACCGCAACGAGCGTCGCAGCCGTCGAGATCTGGAGCGTCTTGAGCATGATGGTCGTCCCTTTGCCATCCTGACGGCGGATTCGGGTCAGGTGATGCGATCGGCCGAGGAAGCCCGGCTTGAAGGCCGGGCTTCCCGATATCCTCAGCGGGTGCGGTCGGTCGAGCCCGTGGTGCCGGTGCCGCGGACATTCCGCTCGTCCTCGACGTCGACCTCAGTCTTGCGCACGGTGTCGGAGATCGTCTCGGTGCGCGTCTCGGCTTCCTTGCGCACCACCACCTCTTCGGTCACCCGCGCCTCCTTGGAGACTACGGCCTCCTCGCTGCGCTCCTCCACCTCGATGGTGCGCTCCTGGAACGGGTCGCCGCTCAGGGCGCCTTCCCGGTACTCGCCCGAGACCGGCCGCCGCTCCACGTCAAC
>JBJMPB010000620.1:0-2971 GCA_045803455.1 Gemmatimonadales bacterium
CTGGATAAGTTCGCGATCATGCCGTTCAGCGCTCCAGGCCGGCGCCTGATCTGTCCCATCAACATCCTGGATGCCCTGATCGTGCAGACGGCCAACCCGACGGAAATGCAGAACGCCCTGGCGGAGGCAGAAGCACTGATGCGAAGCCGCCGGCAATTGAAACCGGAGCAGGAAAACAATTTCGCGTTTCAGACCGCGGAGGGCGCGCTGGGCAGCTGGCAGAAGATCTCGCGGGTGCTGTTCGTCGCGCTGCCCGGTCTGGTGGCGATCTCCCTGGTTGTGGGCGGGATCGTGATCATGAACATCATGCTTATGGCGGTAAGCGAGCGCACCCGGGAAATCGGGATTCGCAAGGCGCTCGGCGCCAGACGGCGGGACATCCTGGCCCAATTCGTAGTCGAGTCGGCCACACTCTCTGCCGTCGGGGCGGCGTTCGGGATCGGACTGGGCATCGCACTGGCGTTCGTGGTCAAGGCGGTTACCCCGTTGCCGGCCGCGGTCGCGCCCTGGTCCATCCTGGTGGCGGTAGTGCTCGGGGTGAGCGTGGGCATTGCGGCGGGAGTGTATCCCGCAAGCCGGGCGTCGCGGCTGGATCCGATCGACGCGCTGAGGGCGGAATGAAGGGGCACCGAAAGGGAGCTCTGCTCTCCCGCATGCTGGAAGGATCGGTCATTGCGCTGGACTCGATCCAGGCCAACAAGGTCCGGGCGGCCCTGACCATCCTAGGCGTAGCGATCGGGGTGACGGTCGTGATCGCGATGGCCTCGGCGATAACCGGGATCAACCAGAGCATTACCAACATCCTCGAGGCCGCCGGACCCAAGACCTTCTTCGTGTACCGCTACTTCTCCGGTGGGCTCGACGTTTCCGATGGCTCCGACGAGCTGTCACCCTGGCGGCAGATGCCGTGGCTCACCGTGGAGGAGGCGGAGCTGATCCGCAACTTGCCCACCGTGCGCGACGTCAACATCGGCGAGTACACCAGCGGCCCGGTCAGCTTCGAGGGGGTGGAGCTCAAGAGCGTGGCGATCGCGGGGATGACTCCGAGCTGGAACCTGGTGAACGGAGGCGACATCCTGGCGGGCCGGAACTACACTCCCATGGAGTACGCCGCCGGGTCGCGGGTGGTGATCATCAACGACAAGCTGGCCCAGTCGCTCTTCCCCCGGCGCGATGCCATCGGGAAGCGGATCAAGATCTTCGGCGAGCCATTCGAGGTGATCGGGCTGCACGCGGAAGCGGCGTCGCTCTTCAGCAACGCCGATGAGCCGCGCCTGGCCATTCCGCATACCACGTTCACCAAGGTGGCGGACTACGAGAAGGGTTGGATGGATATCGCGGTGCTCCCCGCGGAGACAGCGACCATTCAGGAGGCGCAGGATCAGGTGGCGGCCGCGCTTCGGACCAAACGCGGGCTCCGGCCGGGCCAGCCGGACAACTTTGCGGTGGTAACGCAAGACCGGGTGCTTGACACCTTCAACAAGATCACCGCGGCGTTCTTCGTCGTGATGATCGCGCTTTCCAGCGTGGGGCTGATGGTCGGCGGCGTGGGTGTCGTGGCCATCATGATGATCTCGGTTACCGAGCGCACCCGGGAGATCGGGGTCCGGAAGGCGCTGGGCGCTACCCGGCGCGAGATCATGTTCCAGTTCCTGGTCGAGGCAGCAACGCTGACTCTGGTCGGCTGCATCCTGGGGATGGCGCTGGGTGCACTGATCGCCTGGGCGATACGTTCCTTTACCCCCATCCCCGCCGCGATACCGCTGCTGTCGGTCGTAGCAGCGGTACTCGCGTCGATTCTCACCGGTGTGTTGTTCGGCCTCTATCCGGCCAGCAAGGCGTCACGGATGGATCCGGTAGAGGCACTGCGGTACGAATAGGGGCGGCCCTTACGCTGGCTTTCGGTATTTGCGGCTCGCGACAACCACCGCCCACCCCACCATCACTGCCGGCACCACAAACCCGAGTGAGGCAATAACGCCGGCCACCAGGCCCACGAAGTTCCGCCACGCTGTCTTGAACGCTTCGGCGATCGGGCTGCGCCCGGGCACCGAGGCTACCAGGGGCGGCGGCTCGTAAAGGTTCACCGACAGGGTGCTGAGCTGAGCACTGGCCTTGAGGAAGCGCATCCGGCCTTCCATCCGCTCGATCTCCTCCCGCACCCGAGCGAGCTCGTGCTCGACCGAGAGAACGTCCTGGAGCTTGCCGGTCCGGGTTCGGAGCAGCTCGATCAGCCGCTCCTCCAGCCGGCGAGCATTCGCCACCCTCGCGGTCAGGTCCACGAACTCTTCGCTCACATCTTCCGCCGCCACGTTGACGAACTGCAAACGACCGAGCGGGCGCAGTCCTTCCGTGAGATCATCGAACCGGGCGGCCGGCACTTTGAGCTGAAGGGTGGCCGACCGCACCTGATTCCGGCCACTCTGAATCGACGCGTCGGCCACGAAGCCGCCCGCTCGCTGTGCCACTCGCCGCAGCTCGGCGATGGCCGTCTCGAGGGAATCGACCTCGATGCCGGCCTGGCCGGTTCGGACGATCAGACGGTCGCCTGCATCGACCGCCGAATAGCGCGACCAGGTGTCGGCATCTTCGCTTGCTTTGGGTGCCTGAGCCTGAGAGGTTGGCCGGCCGCCGACCACTCCGAGGGGCACGGGACTGGCGGACTTCGCATCGGCTTCGAGGTTCCGCTGGGCCTTCTCGGGCTCCGACTTGCTCAGGTGGCGGTCACACGCCGTCAGCATGGCCGCCTGCAGCAGGCCGGTAATCATGATCTGTGCTCGCACAATGCCTCCTTGGGGAGCACAGGAGATGCGGGTCGTCGCGGGGCTTGCACATGCAGCGTCTAGCACCGGGCACTCGGCTCACCCTCCGCTCACACTTTCCTATCTGCTCTATATTCCACCATGCCTGTGGACATCCTGGCCCTCGCCGCCCACCGAGACGACGTCGAGCTCACCTGCGCGGGCACTCT
>JBJMPB010000134.1:0-4650 GCA_045803455.1 Gemmatimonadales bacterium
ATTTGTGGTGAGCGACGACGAAGCCAGATTTCGGCAGGTCGGGTCGCGCTTCATCGGAGAACGGCTGGGGAGAGCCGAGGTGGTGCCCTTGGGATGATTGGATCTGCCCTGGCGGACCGCCGAGCTAAGAGCTGGGGCGGAAACTGCAGAGCTCGGCGCCGGACTCGGTGGCCACGGCATAGCGGTGTCCGTCGAGCCACGCGCCCGGGTTAAGGTACATGCGCCCGGGGGTGGTTTCGGCCAGCATTGGTTGATGGGTGTGGCCCATCACCAGCAGTCCGATGTCGGCCTCGGTGGAAAGAAGGTGTTCGGCCCAGGCCCGCTGCCGCGCAGCCGCCCGGATCAGTTTCGCTTCATCCATGGTGTGATCGCCCAGTACTGGGCTGAGCATATCCACCAGCCGCAGGCCGAAGTCCGGATGGAGCACGCGATACACTGCGGCGGTGACCGGGTGTTGAATCACCCGGTGGATCAGTTTGGCCTGCCAGCGAGGCTCAGCCAGTCCATCCCCATGGATTGCAGTGACCGTCCGATCGCCGATCTGGAATGTTGCGCGATGGGGGTTGAAGCAGAGCCCGAGATCCCGTTCCCAGAAGTCGCGATCCCAACGGTCGTGATTTCCTCCAACCATCACGATGGGCACTCGATGCCGAAGCCGGGCGAGTGCCGCGGCCACGTGAAAGCCGCGCCGGGGGATGACCCGTGAGTAGGTAAACCAGAAATCGAAGAGATCGCCGTTGATCAACAGACAATCGCCCAGCCCAGGCACCGCGTCGAAGAATTCGAGCAGTGCCTCCTCGGTACCCGGTGATGCAACTCCGAGGTGGGCGTCAGACACGATTACAAGGGTACGGCCCAGCACGGCGCCAAAGATGGACTCTCCTATATCCCGGTGCAACCGGCTCCTCATCCCGGGCGTGTCAGCCCCCACGTCCCGAACGTCTAACCCCTGAGGCTGCGATGACCGGCACGGTTTCGTCGATCTCGGAGACCAGCGTACGGGTCAACTACTCCGAGACCGACCAGATGGGCGTGGTCTACCACGCACGGTATCTGGTCTGGTTGGACGTGGCCCGCTGCGAGCACCTGCGGCTGAGCGGGATGAGTTATCGGGAGTTGGAGCAAGCTGGCCTGCGACTCGCCGTCAGCGAGCTCGCCATCCGCTACCGCCAGCCCGCCCGCTACGACGACCTAATCCGCATACGATGCTGGATTCGCGAAGTGGCTTCACGGCGGGTGGATTTCGGCTACGCCGTCGAACACGCCGAGGATCGACGATTGTTGGCAACGGCCTCCACCCGGCTGATCGCTCTCGATATTGGAATGACGCTGACCCGGCTGCCGGAGCGGGTCCGTCAGGTTCTTCGCCCCATTCCGGACCCGGTCAGGCTGGCATGATGAGACAACTCTGCGGCTTGATCCTCTTGAGCGGAGCGCTCCTGTCCCCGTCTCTTCTGGCGGCACAGGATGAAGCGGTGGTCGAGCAGTTGGCGTCGGTGCTCGCTGCCGAGGATGCTCGCGATTGGCAACCAGATCTCTTCCAACGAGCGCTGCTGGCACCCGATTCCCTGGTCCGACGTACCGCTGCACTCGCTGCCGGCCGCATCGGCGATCTCCGGGCGACGCCGCTCTTGCTACGGGTGCTGGACCAACCCGATTCCACTGTGCGAGTCGCGGCTGCCTTCGCGCTGGGTCTGCTAGGTGATTCCACCGCGGTGGAACCACTGATACAGCGCTTGTCCGGACTCCCGCCACTCGATACCGCAACCGCAAACGAGGCGGTTACCGCGCTGGCAAAAATCGGGGGTAAGCGAAGTGCGGACTTCTTTGCCTCCACCCTAGGCGGGAAGATCGCTCTGAGCCAGGCCGATCCAGCACCCGCCTTGAGTCAGATGCTGCTGGAGAGTTGGCGCCTGGGACAGGATGCTCAGGCCGCGTCGCTCCTAACTTTTGCCGAGGACACTGTTCGGGACGTTCGCTGGCGTGCTCTTTATTCGCTTGGCCGGCTCCGCTCGCCTGAGGCAGGCAATCATCTGATCAATGCTTTGCGGGCCGACGATGCGGAAACCAGGGCGACGGTGGCCAGGGTACTGACTCGGGAGTATGCCCAACGAGCCAAGCTCGCAGCGGCAACAGTGTCCGGTCTGCTGGCTCGCGCCGTGGACGACCAGGATCCCGGGGTCCGGATCAATGCACTGCGCTCGCTCGCCACCTATCACGACTCCTTGCTGGCGCCTGCGGTTGCTTCCAAGGTCGAAGATCCGGACTTGAATGTCCGGGTTCAGGCGACGTCCAGTCTGGGAGAGCTAGGGGGCTCGGTTGCGGCCGCTACCTTGCGGCGTCTGGTCCAATCGAAAGCCGGGTTTGCTGTTCGCCGCGAGGCTCTGCTGGGGCTGGCTCGGATCGATCGGGCAGGATTTGCCGCCGCCGCCGAGCCGTGGAAGTCGAATCCGGACTGGAGAGCCCGGGCTGCGGCGGCCGAGGGATGGGCCCGAGCGGGCCACGCAGGCACGCCGGCGTTCCTCTCCGATCGGGACGGCCGAGTCATCGCGAGCGGCCTGCAGGCGTGGGCTGACACAGTGTCGGGGCCCGACCCCGCGCTCATCGGCGCAGCTCGTCGGATGCTCGGACATGCTGACGCAGCGGTTCGCAGTGTCTCCGCCGACGCCTTGGCCCGAGCAGCCGCTCCGGCCGACATCACCCCCCTGGTTCAGATGTACAACCGTTCCGTCCGCGATTCCTTTCCCGAAGCCTCGCTGTCCGCATTCGGTGCTCTCCTGGCCATTTCAAAAAGCGGTGGCCCTGCCGGCTCGCAGGTCGAGCGTGAATTTCTTGCGACCGTGCCGCGGCCCAGCAACTACCTGTTGCGCCGGTGGGCGGAGGCCAACTGGCCTGACGCGGCAGAGCGGTGGGGCCCGGCCTATCCGCTCTCTACCGGACGCACTCTGCAAGACTATCGCGAGCTCACCCGGCAATTCATCCTGGCCACCGATTCCGTGGCAAGACCGCATGTGTTCATTGACACAGAACAGCGCGGCACCCTCGAGGTGGAGCTGTTCGGGCCCGACGCGCCCATGACAGTGGCCAACTTTCTCCGTTTAGTTGACCGCCGCTTCTTCGATGGCAACCGATGGCACCGGGTGGTGCCGAACTTCGTGGTACAGGATGGCGATCCGCGGGGTGATGGCTTCGGCGGACCCGGCGGCTCGATACGCGACGAGATCAACCGCGATCGCTACGGGGCCAGGTCGATGCTGGGAATGGCCCTGTCCGGCCCCGACACCGGGGCCAGCCAATGGTTCATCACCCTCTCTCCTCAGCCCCATCTAGATGGGACGTACACGATTTTTGGGAAAGTTGTGGGCAACTTCGGTCCGCTGTCGCGCATCAGCCAGGGCGACCTGATCCGGACTATTCATCGATAGACGAGAGAAAGTCGCAATGACGGAGTTTCCATTATGAGGCGCTTCTGCACGGTGGGGGTTTTTTTGTCGATGCTCTCCATCTTCTCCGCCCCTGCAGAGGCCCAGTTCTTTGCTTTTGGCCAGAACAAGGTCCAGTACCGTCGGCTCGATTGGCGGGTCACTCGAGGGCCGCATGTGGACCTGTACTATTATCCGGCCGAGGCCGAGCTGGTGCCGGCCGCATTGGCGTATGCCGAAGCAAGTTACGACACACTTTCACTGCAATTCGGTCACGCTGTTGCCGCTCGCATCCCGCTGATCGTCTATGCATCTCATACCGATTTTGAGCAGACCAACATCCTGCCGTTCACCCCGCCCGAAGGACTCCTGGGCGCTACCGACTTCCTGAAAAGAAGGGTCTCTCTGCCGTTCCGGGGGAACTTCGCCGAATTCCGGCACACCCTGCGTCACGAGATGGTCCATGTGTTTCAGTTGGATCTGCAATCGGAGAGTTACTACCAGGCACCACGGGCCCGGCGCTTTGGTTTCCCCTTGTGGTGGAGCGAGGGGCTGGCGGAGCTCTGGTCCGGAGGGGAAGACGCCAGGGACTACATGGTCCTCCGGGATCTCACGCTCAGCGGAAAGCTGCCGCAGTTCAAGCAGCTGACCTACTTCACTGGGGGGATCGTCTATCCGATCGGAGGCAGGATCCACCGTTGGCTGGCCGACACCTACGGTGACTGGCGGGTGGCCCTGATCTATAAGGAACTGAACCAGCACGACAACTTCGAAGACGCCATTCGCGCCGTGTACGGCCGGTCACTGGATCAGCTCAGCGAGGAATTCCAGCTGGCCATGCGCCGGACCTATTACCCCTCCGTGAATAGCCTCGCTCCCTTAGGAGTGTTGGGCCGGGAGATCACCCGCCTCGCGGTCAAGCCGGCGTTCATTCCTGATTCCACTGGAGAAGACCGAGGAGAAATCGCCTACGTCTCTCCAGCAACCGGATACCTGAGTGTCTACCGGAAGGGTCTGGACGGAGGCCGGGCACGGAAGGTCGTCACCGCCGGCCGCTCAGCCGAGCTCGAGGCGTTTCACCCGTTCGACTCCCGGATGGATGCCTCCCGCAAAGGTTATCTGTTATTCACCGCCCGCTATGGCGATCGGGACGCCCTCATGGTGTGGGACCTCAAGCGGGGAAAGGTGGCGGGCCGGTACCAGTTCGACCACCTGGTCTCCATCCTTT
>JBJMPB010000137.1:0-2735 GCA_045803455.1 Gemmatimonadales bacterium
CCGAGTTGCTGGACCATACTGCCGAGGAGGATCTCGGGCCCGACCGCCTCGTCAGGGCCAGCCTGTTCCTGCACGCCTCTCCGTGAGGCTCCGCGTTTCTTGCGGCTTTGGGATGCCACGATGAGGTCGCTGGCACAGAACCGACCTGCCTTGATCGCAGGAATTGGCGAGGGCAATGCCGGACCGTCCCCTCCCGGAGCTGAAAGGGTTGCGAACCTGCTGGAGGTCGTCGGGATCGGTATCTTCCTGGCATTGCTGGTAGGCATTGCCGTCACCCTGATCCGGCGGAATCGGGACTCCTGACCATGCAAGGGGACGGACACGGCTACAGCCAATCACCATCCGGAACGACGGCCGACCTCGATACATTCCCGTGGGTGGCGGCTCTGTCGAGGATGGTCATCAATCCCTCCCGGCTGAACGGCTTCTGGAGGAAGCCGAGCGGTCCGGTGGCCTCGGCCGCCACCCGGGTGGCCGGATCGCCTGATCCCGTGATGAACACGTGCGGGATACCCCGCGCCACCCGCGCCACGTCGATCCCGCTCAGGCTACCCTTCAGCTCGATGTCGAGCAGGGCGACATCGATCTCCGCTTGCTGGAGATGCTCGAGCGCCCTCTCGCCCGTCGGAACGGTTGCGACGATCTCGTGCCCGGCCTCCTCGAGGACGTCCACGATGTAGTCGGCAACGAGCCATCACCATCATCTCCAGCCCTAGAGATTATGCCATGCATTGAGGCCGCTCAGGTGGAGGCTGTTCTTTCCAATGTCGAGCGAGAGTACTAGCGCGCTGAAGCTGGGCCGCATCGGCCGACCTTCTGGCGGGTCGCATCAGCAGGAAGTCCGATGAGATTCCGTCGCTGCTTCAGAGTGGTTCCATACTGGGTGTTCGACGAAATTTGGCTGTAGTCGGGTGGATCCTATTCTGAAGTGTAAATCCCGTTACAAACAAAGGATTTGCACTCGGAGACTGGATGCCCCTGCCCTACAATCATCCGAGCCCGGCTGAACGGCGTGAGATCGTCCGCTTGCACGCGGCCAAGATCCCGATCCGTGTGATCGTCGACCGCACCCGAACGCTTCTATCCAGCGCATAAGTCTAGGCCAACACAATCACCAAAAGCCGGCTTGTTAAAAGGTGGCGAGCCCCGTCAAATCTTGCGCTTACCCTCGGCTTGGCTGAGCCGGAACTGCCATGTGCGGTCTCCGTTAGTAGTTGGTTTGACGGCGGGAGCGACGCAATGGACCTTTGGCAACTGATCACGAACGACCACGCTAACATTGCCGATCTCTGCGGCGAGATTCCCCGGACCTTCCCAGGTGGCGGCGTCAGGAGTCGGGAGCGCCTGTTCAGTGAGCTCGACGCCGAGCTCCGGCGTCACCTCAAGGCGGAGGAGGAGAGCCTCTACGACTCACTTGAGGATCGCGACCGCGCCGAACACCTCGTTGCTGAACTGGAGCACGAGCATGAGGAGATTGAGCGCCAGCTTGGCGAGCTCGCACGCGTGCGGGATAAGGGGTCCCTGGACTGGACCCAAAGCTTCCGCGATTTAGCCGCCCTGATCGAGGGGCATTTCCACCGCGAGGAGCACGAACTCCTGCCGCTGGCGCGTGAGATCCTGGATGAGGAGGAGGTTCGCGAACTCCGCCACGAGTACGTGGAGGAGAACACCGAGGCGTTGCGGGCGAGGCATAGCGGCTGGGATATGACCTCGTCGGGCTTGGTGCTGGGAGCCTTGGTTGGTGCAGCAGTGGGGGCCCTTGCCTTTGCAGCATGGCGCAGCGGCGCTCTGCGGGACCTTACGGCACGGTCACCGACGCAGCTTCTCCTGTCCCGTGCCCCGGTGCTCGACCGGATCAGCCGCCGCTTCGGCCGCGGTCAGACGACCACCAGCCAGTACGGGGCCGAAGTGCTCCGGGACATCGCACAGCGCACGCGCACCTCGGCCCAGGACATTTCATCCCGCCTGCGCCTGCCGATTGGCACGACATATGCGGTTGTGGCTGACCTTGAGCGTCAGGGGCTTGTGCGCTCCACGCGGCAGCAGGGGCCGGTCCGCGAGCGCATCGTGGCGATCACCACACGAGGCCGCCAGGAGGCGCTGCATTGACGGTGCTGGCCTCCTCGCTGGTCATCATCCCGCCGGGCGATCAGGACGTCGATTTTGAGGCGGACGTGGTGCTGGCCATCGCTGGAGGTGTAGCTCGATGTCGGAATGGTGATCTCCGGGGAAGCGCTCGAACTTCCCGGCATTGACACGTGAGAAGGCGACAGGGCGGCCTAAAGCCACGGCTCCTGTTCGATGGAGTGTCGAGTGCGGATGGCCGCCGTGGAGGAATCCGCGAAAGAAGTGCCCCGACCGGCTCAGAGAGCGACCGGAAAACTCTTGAAAACCGGAAAAACACTTCCTACCATCAACGATGCCAAGGCTTTTGACGAGCTTGGCGGATCGGGCGCCGGTGGTGTCCGGCGCTCTTGTGGTTACGTTGCTCTCGGGAGGATGTAGCTATGAGAACTGCATTTGATTTCTCGCCTCTCTACCGCTCCACGGTCGGCTTCGACCGGCTGTTCGACCTGATCGATCAGACGGCCCGCGTGGAACAAGCGCCCAGCTGGCCGCCTTACAATGTCGAGAAGATCGGCGATGATCAGTACCGCATCACCATGGCGGTGGCGGGGTTCTCGCCTGACGAGATCGAGATCACCCAGAAAGAGAACGTGCTGCTTGTGGCAGGC
>JBJMPB010000678.1:0-5042 GCA_045803455.1 Gemmatimonadales bacterium
TCAGGAGGAGGAAGCCGAAGTACACCGCTACCCGCCAGAGAAAGCCCCAGGCCGCCGGTCCGGCGATCAGCGGACCCTTTACCAGTAGACGCGCCACCAGGAAGCTGATGCCCAGCCACGCGAGCAGCCGTTGCACCGGGAACGGGACGCCGCCGATTTCCGGTGGGCGCAACCAGGGAAAGCTGTAGAGCAGAGCGACGACAGCTGCGACGAGGCCGATCACGGGAACCGCAGCTCTATGCGCGGGGAGGAGGCCGGCGGGCCTCCTCAAGCGCCGCTCGGAACTCCAGGTAATCGGGCGCGGGTGATCGCCGGGCCCGGTCGCGGGCAGCGGCCACGTAGGCCAAGAGAATGCCGAGTGCGCCGCCAAAGATGAGGGCAATAGTCGTTCCGAGCATGCGCCGGGGACCGCTGGGCCGGACCGGTGCGACAGCCGAATCGATTACGGTGAGCACCGGCGTGTCCCGCACTTCGGCAATGCGGGCCTCCTCATACGCCTTGGTCAGCGTTTGATAGACTTCCTGGCGCAACTGGACCTGACGGTTGAGCCGACTGTACTCGAATGTGAGCAGCGGCGAATCCAAGTACTGTCGGTTGCGCTGCAGGAAGGCGAGCTGCGCCTGTTCCGCGGCCCGAAGCTCCTGTTCCGCGACGGTCAACCGCTCTCCGGAGAATCGGCGCTGCTCGCGGGATTGGCTCTGCCTGCTCTCCAAGTTGAACCGGTTTAACAGCGCGACCATGTACTTCGCCACCTCGGCGGCGAGCTGAGGAGAGTGGAGCTTGACACTTAGGGCAACAATTCCGGTGGATTTATCGGCGGTCGCCCCGATCTGGCCGCGCAGTACTCGAACTGCGGTTTGGATCCTTTCCTCGGGAGTGCGGCCGGTGACGTCCAATATCCGAAGCAGAGAGCGCTGAGCGCCCGCGGAGTCGGGATCAGGGAACTCCTTCACGAGGGTGGAGCGGAGCACTTCATCACTGTGGGCCAGCTTGACAAAAAACTCGGGCGACACGCTGTTGGAGCCGGAGCTTCCCAGCCCGAGTTGGCCGGCCAGCCCGGCCAGTCCAGCGAGATTGCTCACCATGCCGGAGCTGCTGGAATTCTCCGGCGTGAACGTCGTGCTTGCCGTGTACGTCCTGCGCTGAGCCAGCAGGAAGAGCGCGGCGACGAAGGCGCAGGCGAGAGCGGTTCCGACAATCAGTTTGCGGCGCGCCACCAGAGGCGTCATCAGCTCGAAAAACGAGATGTCGCCCTCGGATGGCGTTGCTCGGGGGGACTCTACGCCCGACTTGAGTCCAGCCGTCACTGTTTCGCGACCACGATGACCGTCACCAGTGCTGCCATGAGCTGCGCGATGGTGGCAATCACGTTGACCGTGTTACTGGGCTGATCCTGGACCCGTTTGGCCGGCACGTACACCACGGCGCCGGGCTCAGGGTGCGGCACCTTGTCGCGCAGTATTGCCCTCCGGTTGACCCCCTGGCGTTTCCCGTTGGCCTGGGTGACGTACGAATGCTTGCTGTCGCTCAGCTGGGTGTAGCCTCCGGCCGCGTCGACGTACCAGTCGAGCGACTTCCCGGGAGTGTAGGGCACCGCGCCGGGAGAGTTGACCGCCCCCTGCACCATGATGATCGGGTTGTACTCCGGAATGTGAATCGAATCGCCGCCGGCGAGGATCACGTTGTCGCGCGCCTCCGCCTCCTTCAGCACCTTCGGAAGGTCGATGCCCACCCGCTCGTTGTACCCGCGGGGCAGGGTATCCCGGGAAGCGTCCGGCGGCTGGTCCAGCCGAGGCGGCTGGTTATCGGACGGCTGGAAGCCCTGCTGGTAAGAGCGATAAAACTGGATCCCTCCGGCATAGGCCTCCTTGGTCAGTCCCCCCGCGCGGGTGACCAGATCGCGCAACCGCTCGGTCTTGGTGCGGAGCGCGTAGCGGCCGGGATGCTTCACCTGGCCGGTCAGATAAACCAGGCGCTGGGTTTCCCACCCGGGCCGGCGCATGATCAGCACGTTGTCATACGGCTGAAGCGCCATGTCGGGGACTCCAGTCGCGCCACCGGGGTGGGGCGGCGCCAGCGGAACTCCGTCGGTGCCACCGCTGGCCAACGCGGTCGAGTCCAGCCGCACCCGAATGGTCTGCGCGAGCGATCCGGGATCGCTGGTCTGAGTCCGCCGGGCGATCTCCGCTTCCCGGAGATCGGCGTCTTCGGTGACGCCTTCCGCCAACAAGACCAGATCCCGCATCGTCATGCCTTCGCGAAAGGGCACCCGGCCCGGGCGGCGCACCGCCCCGGTAACCGTCACATAGCGGGTGGGAAGAAAAGCTGAGCGGGAGAAGATCCGGATCTCATCCAGCTCCTGCAGGGTAAGATCGCTCTTCACCTTGCCCGTGGTGTCCGCAAACGCAGAACGCAGCTGGATCCGGCTCGAATCGTCATTGGTGCGCGAGACCAGAATTCGATCCAGATACACGTCCGGCTTGGGTCCGCCGGCGAGCTTGATCGCTTCGCTCAACTTCATCCCTGGCCGGAATCCAACCTGACCCTCCACCCACACGTTGCCGGACACGGTCACGTACCCGCGGAGGCGATCGGCGACCGACAGCACAGTGACCGAATCGCCGGCCGACATCGGGACAGCCGGCACAATCCCTCCGGCCATCTGCTCCGGCGCCACATCTACCACCACCCGGGCCCGGGTGCCTCCGCTGCGGGACTCCGACGGCAGAATCCGGTGAATCCGCACCCGGGTCTGGTATGCCGCGGGACCAAAGCCGCCGGCGAACTCGATCAGGTCGCGCAGCGTCTCTTGCGGCAGCATCTCGTACACGGCAGGACGGGTAACTTCACCGGCAATCTTGGCGAATCCGCTGTGCACCGGAACGAAGACGACATCGCCATTTTGCAGCCGGGTCTCGCTGTTGTTGATGCCGTGCAGCAGATAGTCGTACACGTCGATATCAGAAATCAGCTTCTCGGCCCGGCGCACTTCCACTTTGCGAAAGCTGCCGTTGCTGCTGGGCCCGCCCGCGGCATAGAGTGCGGTGAGTACCGTTCCCGAAGCGGAGATCTGATAGGCGCCGGGGCGCACCACGTCCCCGATGACGAAGACCTGGATGTTGCGGAGCTTGGCCAGCGAGACCTGAAACTTGGTCGTGGCGCTCGCGCTTCGGCGGACCCCGGAATACACCCGGCGCAGGCGGTTGTACAACTGATCTTCCAGCTGGCCCATCGTGAGATTGGCTACGTACACCTGACCCACCTGAGGAATGACGATGAACCCCTCCCGGGTCACGCTCAGGGTGTACGACTCCTCCACGTCGCCGGTGAGGATCAGTACCAGCACGTCGCCCGAGCCCAGCCGGTAATTTTCGTCCACCGGGCCTGACATCACCGGCTGGAACCGGGTGGAGGTTCGCCGAAAGGTTTCCAGTCCGAACAGCTTGAGACCGCGGCCCTGAAGCACGCTGAGTGAATCGGCCAGAGAGTCGGCCCGGGCGGAGTCGGCTTTGACCAACCGGAGGGAATCGAGGATGTACTGGATCGAGTCGGATACGGCCAGGGTGGAGTCCTGTATTCGGAGCGAGTCAGTTTCCTGCTCGCTGAGAATGCCGAGGCTCTGTACCGCATCGAGGGTGTGAGGACCGGGCCGAACTCGCCGGCTGGTGTCCGCGCCCATGAGATAATCATCCAGCAGATTATCGGGGTATCCCGCCGCTCTGAGCCTCGAGCGGACCTGGTCCGGTGTGAGCCCGGACTCGAGCAGCCGCTGCCGCAGCTGCTCCACCATCTGCGGCCGGTTCTGCAGTGCCTCCCGGGCCTGGTCGGGCGTGGGCAGCTGCTGCCCCGGCGGTACCTGCGGTACCTGAGCGTTGAGCCGGGGCGCAAGCAGTCCCAGGCCGAGGCAAACCAGGGCCACGGCCGTGCGCCGTACAGATCTCAGAGGGAAGGGCATGGGGGGTCGAAGTTCGCTCGTAAGTTACCCGATGTCAACCGCTTGCAGGTGTTAATCTGCGCCAGAAGGCGAGGGTCTTGGCGGCGATCGCCGAGTCGGAGAACTCGTCCATGATTCGCCGCCGACCGGCGGCACCGAGTCGCTCGCACTCCGCCCGATCGGCATAGAGCTCTTGCAGCGCCGTAGCGAGCGCCGGCACGTTCTCCTCGGGGACGACCTTGCCGGTATCCCCCACAATTTCGGGCAAGGCGCCGGAGTCGCTCGCCACCACCGCCACTCCGTTGGCCATAGCGTAGAGCGCGCCCCGTGCCGCCGAGGCCACCCAGCGCGGAGTAGTCCGCGCGGGAAACACCACGCAATCGAGGTGGGGCCAGACCTGGTCCACCGATTCCCTCGGCAGGGGTCCGAGCCACGATACCCGGGCGGAAATTCCCAGCCGCTCGGCGAGCGCCTCCAGCTCTTCCTGGGAGGGACCGGTTCCGATGACGGTCAGCGTCCATTTGCCGGTCATTCCCACGCAGGCGCGAAACAGCAGGTCGAGTCCCCGCTCCGGCACCAATCGGCCGACGAATCCGATCGCGAGCCCCTGATGGGAAATCCGGGGAGTCGTGACCGGAGGAGTGACACCGATCTGGGGGAGCGCCAGGCTGGGAACGGCCGGCTTGCGTTTGGTCGCGAGTCCCAGGGCGAGGCGGTTGGCGCCCATGATTCCCTGCGCCAGGCGAAGACTTCGCTCCCGCCGAAAACGCTGACCCAAACCATGCCTCTGCGGCAAGCTTTCTGCGGTGGAGAGCACGGTCTTGATGCCCAGACGCCGGGCCAATCGAAGGGCCACGCTGGCCGGCTGGGTCCAGGGCTCTTCCTCAATATGCAGCACGTCCGGCCGAAAGTCGGTGAGCAAACGGCGCAGGGTCTTGGCATTCCAGTGAAGTCGGCTCGGGTCGGCCATTCGGCCTCGCACCGCCACCGGAACCACCCGCACGCCGGTGTCGTCCCCCCAGACCGTGCCATGAATCTGCCGGTCGTTCGCCGCCCAGCGATCCGGCACCGCTACCGCCAGGCTGACGCCCAAGCCGGCCAGACAACG
>JBJMPB010000166.1:0-5445 GCA_045803455.1 Gemmatimonadales bacterium
ATCCCTATGTCCACGAGATGTATCAGCTGCTGCTGGGGGACAACGTCCATTGGCAGGACCGTGAGGCCTGGATCTACAGCAAGAACGTCTTCACCCGCTACCCGTTCCAGGGGGCCCTGTACGGCCTACCACCGGAGGTCATCAAAGAGTGCATCGTCGGAGCCATCGAGGCCCGGTTTGGAAGTCTCACCGCGAAGAAACCGGCTGCGGATAAAGGGATTAACGGCGACTACACAGGGCCCGAGCGCCGGGGCATGTTCGAGCCACTGATGAAGGCCAACGGCTCGCGCAAGCCGCGCACCTACACCGGGGCCGAGCGCCGGCTCAACGCCCATAAGGGAACTCCCAAGAACTTTGAGGAATTCATCTATAAGGTGTGGGGCCGGGGGATCGCCAAGCACTTTGCCATTCCCTACAACCAGAAGCTCTGGGCGGTTCCGCTGGAGGAGATGGAGACTTCCTGGCTGGGTGGACGGGTGCCTCTCCCCAATCTCGAAGAGATGATCGAGGGCGCGCTGTCTCCATCCCCCAAGCCGATGGGACCCAATGCCCGATTCGGATACCCGGTACGCGGTGGTTTCCAGGCGCTGATGAACGGCTTCCTGCCGCACCTCAAGGGCGATCTTCGGTTGCAGACCAAAGTAGTCCAGGTATCGCCCTCACGGCACACGGTGACCCTGTCGGACGGGACTGTTCTGCCGTACCAATTCCTCATCAGCACCATGCCCCTCCCCGCGCTGATCCAGGTCATTGGTAAGGAGGCTCCGGCTGATGTCCGAAAGGCAGCAGCAGGTCTCAGACACGTTTCGGTCCGTTGCGTCAACATCGGGGTGGGACGGGAGAACCTGACCGAGAAGCATTGGATCTACTATCCAGAGGATCCGGTCTTTCATCGAATTTTCGTGCAGGGGAACGCCAGTCCAGAGTGTAATCCCCCCGGAGGCTTTGGATTGACCTGCGAGATTACCTATTCCGAGGCCAAGCCACTCCCGTGCGATGGCGACGCCCTGATTCAGCGTTGTATCAAAGACTGTCACCGGGTTGGGTTCTTCCAGCCGGGAGATCCTATCTGGGCGGCGAATCAGGTCGATATGCCGGTGGCCTACGTCGTCTACGATCATGACCGGGCTCGGAACGTGAACGTCATCCGGGAGTGGCTCTCCGCTCAGGATATTGTCCTGGCTGGACGCTACGCCGAATGGGAGTACTACAACTCGGATCATGCGTTCATTGCCGGCAAGAAGGCGGCAGAGCAGGTGGCGGAGCTCCAGCGGCAGCAACAGTATGTGAATGCAGCTGCGTCAGCCATGACGACATCTGCCCAGTAATCTCAGCCAGACTTCACGGCGCCGTGAGCGGGAGAGCCACGATCTGGTTCTCCCGCTCACCGTTTACCGCATGTGCTCCCCGTATTTACTCTTTTATCCATGACTGAGATTCTCCGAAGGCGTCCCGAGGACTTTTTGTGGGCCACCGGGATCGAGGACACGTTTGTGCCTCAGACCCGGCCCGGCCACCGTGCCCTGGATGAGTACCAGCTCATCGGGCATTACGAGCACTGGCGCGAAGACCTCAGCCTGGTGCGCGACCTCGGCCTCAAGATGGTGCGCTGGGGAGTCCCCTGGTATCGGCTGGAGCCGTTTCAGCCGGGTGAGTTCGACTGGCGCTGGACCGACCAGGTCATCCCCTACATGGTCCACGACCTGGGTATCACGCCGATCGTGGATCTGATGCACTACGGCTGCCCCTTCTGGCTCCGCCGGGAGTTCGCCAGCACCGAATATCCCAAAGCGGTGGCGGAGTACGCCGCCGCCTTTGCCCGGCGCTACGCCGGCCTGGTGCGCTGGTATACCCCCCTGAATGAGCCGATCGTCACCGCCCTGTTCTGTGGCCAGCGCGGTCTCTGGCCGCCGTATCTCCGGAGCGAGAGCGGATACGTGCAGATCATGTTGCAGGTAGTGGAAGGGATAATCGAGACCAGCGCCGCGCTGCTGTCGGTGAACCCCGACGCACTGCTGGTACATGTTGAAGCGACCGGGCTGAGCCGCACAGCCAGAGAAGACCTTCATGCCGTGGCCCGGGAGGAACAGTCCCGCACCTTCCTGGCCTACGATCTGTTGACCGGCAGGGTGACCCCGGACCATGCGCTCTTTCCCTGGCTGGTTCGGAATGGGGCCTCTCCCGACCGGCTCGCGGCCATCGCCTCGCGTCCGGTGCCCTTCAGTCTGATGGGTCTGAATTTTTATCCGCAGTGGTCGACTACCCAGCTCTACATCGACCGACGGGGCCGTCTGGCGTACCAACCGGTCGAACAGGATGGTGCCGGCTTCACCAGTCTGATCGAGGACTACTACCACCGCTATCGCTTACCTATCATGGTCACGGAGACCAGCGCCAAGGGAAACGAGGCGGTGAGGGCCCGCTGGCTCGAGGCCTCGGTGACCGCTATTCGGGGCCTCCGCAGCCGGGGCATCCCGGTTCTCGGCTATACCTGGTTCCCCCTGTTCACCATGATCGATTGGAAGTACCGGTTCGGCCGGGGACCGCTGGAGGAATACCGCCTGGATCTCGGCCTTTACACTCTGGATGGCGCCGAACGGCGTTGGCGGGCCACTCCGCTGGTAGAGCAGTTTCGGAGCTACATCAGCGACTCCGAGAATTCTATTGGGAATCTGGGAGTCGAGCAGAGTCTCTCTGCCTGAAGTCTCGATGACATCCCCCCACACTCCACACCCGACAATCCCTGAGGGCCGAGCCCCCCACGACCGCGGCTCGGCTCAGACCTTCATCCCCCGTCCGTACTCGGGAGATCACTCCGGGTTGTTCAACTCCTTCTGGATCGGCGGATTCGAGTCGGCGTCGCACATCAACCGGTCCGGTGTTCGGATCGATATGGTCTCCGCTACCCAGCATGATGCCTGGGTAGACGAGGACTACGCCCGGCTGGGAGAGTGGGGGATCCGCACAGTGCGGGAGGGAGTTCGCTGGCATCTGGTCGAGACTGCTCGGGGGTTCGACTTCTCTTCACTCCGGCCCACGGTCGAGGCTGCCCGGCGCCATGGCATCCAGGTGATCTGGGCTCTCTGTCATTACGGCTGGCCGGACGACCTTGATATTCTCGGACCAGGATTCATCGATCGCTTTGCTCGTTACTGCGGCCAAGCGGCGCGGTTCATCCGCGATCATAGCGAGGGTATCCAGTTCTACACCCCGATCAACGAGATCTCGTTTCTGGCGTGGGCAGCCGGAGAGAAGGCGTACATCCATCCCCACCGGGAGGACGCCGGAAGAGCCATCAAGGAGCAGTTGATCAGGGCAACGATCGCAGGCATCGAGGCAATCTGGTCGGTGGATCGTACCGCCCGCATCATGCACACCGAGCCACTGATTCACGTGCTCACGCCGAAGGGTCGGCCTGACCTGGCCCGCGCCGCCGCCGATCAAAGAGCGGCGCAGTTCGAGGCGTGGGACATGTTGGCCGGAGCGATGGAGCCCGGACTGGGCGGCCACCCACGCTACCTCGATGTTGTAGGCGTCAACTACTACCACGCCAATCAATGGGAACATCCGGACCAGCGCCTCCGCTGGGAAGACACGCCCCGCGATCCCCGGTGGCTTCCTTTCAGTTCATTGCTCGCTGAGGTGTACTACCGGTATTGGCGGCCCGTTGTTGTGAGCGAGACCAGCCACTTCGGCGCCGGACGGGGACGCTGGATTCGCGAGGCCAGCAACGAGGTGGGCAGGGCTCGTGAAGCCGGCGTGTGCGTCGAAGGGCTGTGCATCTACCCAATCATCGACCGGCCCGATTGGGATGACCCGGACCACTGGCACAACAGTGGGCTATGGGATCTCTGCCGGACCCGTGAGGGGAAGCTGGACCGGGTCCTGAATCAGGAGTATGCGGCCGCGCTCAGGAGCGCCCAGGCTCGCCTTCGCTCGGGCGCCGTCAGCTAAGCTTCTACGGCATGGTCACCGGAGGCCGGTTTACCAGCTTCACCCGATCGTCCGGCGCACCGGTCCGCGCGGTTCGGGCAATCAGATCCCTCATCATGATACTCGCCACTGGATGGGTTCCGAGGTGATCGCGGATAGCATAGGTGCAGATCATCAGCCTGCCCCGGTCGATGGGGCGTTCAGCCACGAGCGCCACCACATGATGCACCCAGCCGACGTAGAGCCCGGAGTGGACGTTGGCCGCGAAGTCACGAGGAGTAAGTCCGACGATTACGGTCTCAGGGGTAAGGTCGGCAAACGCGAAATCTACGGTGCCGCCGGTCGGTATATCCCCGAACATTTTGTCCTGCCGAATCCAGCTCATGCTGCTGGCCCAATCACCCTGCCAGCTCCGGCCGTGCCGCTGCGCGATGCTGATCGAACCGAGGTGCGCCTGCTGCGACTCGGGCTGCTCGGCCAGCCAGAGCACGCGACCGCCGTTCTGGACGTACCACCGCAGCTCGTCCGTCATTCGCTCGACCACCACCAGGTCTGCCGCGTTTTCATCCACCAGCTCGTATCCCATCCCGGCCAGGCGGGCTGAAAGTCGGGGCAGGCCAGGCACTGCTATCCGCAAGTCCGGCGAGGGCTTCTCGAACCGGGGGAAGAAGTAGAGCTCGTGGTGGTTCCGGGTGACCAGCTCCCCCGCCGCATTGAGGAGCCGCATTTCAAGCCGCGCCCGGCTCGGCTGGTCCAGCCGGGGAATATCGAATACAGCCGTACCGATATTGGTGAGCTGGGCTCGCTGCGGAATCACCGAATCGAAGGAACCCCGGATGTCCGGCCATTGGTCGAGCTGCCACTCCAGGCGGCAGCCGCGGAGATCGGCCGAAGAGAAGTGGGAGAGCGCGAGCTTCACCTCACAGCGCTCACCCTCCCAGAACGCGATCCGCTCCCAGTCCACCGGGACAATCGCATCCGGGTTGTTGACCTGGCCCATGACGTCGTAGAACGTCTTGGGGTTGCGGCACATGTCCAGCAGCCCGTTGCTCTCCCAATGGACGTCGGTGAATTCCGTGATAACGTAGCCGACAATGCTCGGATGCCGCCGCATCTGTTCGATCTGATACTTCAGGGCGGTGAACTGCATCCGCTGGCTGGCCGCCGCCATCTCGGAGAGGGAGGGGAACACCTTATCGAGGTGAAAGGCCTTGAACCGCTGCTCGATGCCGTGGGGATACACCACGCCATCACCCCACTCGATTCCGGTCTCGAACCACCACGGTTCCTTACCCCCGTAGCACTCCTTCAGCCGGCCCACATCGGGCAGCCCCCAGTTGCCAAATTCCGAGACTACCATCGGCTCGCTGCCCCGGCGCCGAACCTCGGGCGCGGGCTGCCGGGGGATCGGGTTCCAGGGGTCGCGAATGTACTCTCGCCAGGATTCGATGCTCTCATAGACATGGGCAAAGGTCCAGGGCGGCCTGCTGGCGAAGGTCTGGACCCATTCCT
>JBJMPB010000312.1:0-2800 GCA_045803455.1 Gemmatimonadales bacterium
TAGCGGAAGCCCTCGAGGAACTTGGTGATGTTCGTGTGAACGTAAGTGTGAAACTTGATGGTGTCTTCCCACTTGGCCAGCTGCTCCCGGTTGGGCAGCTCTCCCTCGCCCAGCAGATAGGCCACCTCCAGAAAGGAGGCCTGCTCGGCCAGCTGCTCGATCGGGTAGCCGCGGTAGCGCAGGATCCCCCGGTCGCCGTCGATATAGGTGATGGCGCTGCGGCACGCGGCGGTGTTCATGAACGCCGGGTCGTAGGTCATCATCCCGAAATCGTCCTCCGCCACCTTGATCTGGCGCAAATCGGTCGCCTTGATCGTGCCCTCGCTGATGGGCAGCTCGTAGGTGTTGCCGGTACGATTGTCGGTGATGGTGATGCTGTCCTTCGGCACGAGCAGGTCCTCAGCGGGAGAAGATGGCGGTTTGGAATTCCCTTTCTTCAACTATAGTAGCCTGTCACCCTGAGCGCAGCGAAGGGGCGAGCCGGATCGGGATGACATCATCGAAATAGCATACTATCGTTGCTCCATGCGCTTTCTCTCCTGCCTTGTCGCGCTCGCGACCGCCACGCCACTCGCAGCACAGTCCTCGGTCGACACCGCCGGCACCGGACGGTTGATCGACCAGGCCATGAATCACTCCGAGGTGATGCAGAATCTGCAGCATCTCACGGACATCATCGGGCCCCGGCTCTCCGGGTCGTCTGCCATGCGCCGGGCCAATGAATGGACCGCGTCCCGCTTTCAGGCCTACGGTCTTTCAGCCAAGCTGGAGCCCTACGAGTTCGGGGTCACCTGGCAGCGGGGCGACGCCGCCCTGCGGCTGCTCCAGCCCTTTAGTCGGGCGATCACCGCCCACAGCTGGGCCTGGACCGAGGGCACCGACGGGAAGAGCGTGGCCGGTCCGGTGGTCCTCACGGACATTTCCACCCCCGACAGCCTCGCGGTCTACAAGTCGAAGGTGAAACGAGCCTGGGTCCTGCCTCGGCCGCCGTTCACCCTGTGGAACCCCGACGGACCTGAGATGACGGCGCAGGATTCCACCCGCCTGGATGAGCAGCGAAAGCTCCGCGCCACCCTCACCGCCGACACCTCGGCCCCCGCGGTTCTGGCGCGACGGCAGTTCCAGCTGGATCTCCCCTACATGCTCAAGGCCGCCGGTGCCCTCGGCACCCTGATCGACGGGTCCAAGGAGCACGGCCTGATGACCATGAGCGGCTCGCCCCTCCGGGTGTCGCCGCTGCCGAGTCTGGTCGTCTCGCACGAGGACTACACCCTGTTCACCAGGCTCATTGCAGCAGGGGTGACGCCCAAGGTCGAAGCGCGAATCCAGAACCAGCTCGGCAAGTCGCCGGTACCGCAGTGGAATACCGTGGCCGAGATCAAGGGCAGCGATCGGCCAGGACAGGTGGTGATCCTTGGCGCTCACCTCGACAGCTGGGACCTCGGCACCGGAACCACCGACAACGGCACCGGGTCTATGGTGGTACTGGAGACCGCTCGGGCCATTGCGCGGTCTGGACTCAAGCCCAAGCGCACGATCCGGTTCATTCTGTTCAGCGGGGAAGAGGAGGGCCTGCTCGGCTCCCGCGCCTATGCCGAGCAACATGAGAAGGAGGCCGACAGCATCCAGGCGGTGCTCGTGCTGGACAATGGAACCGGTGCGATCACCGGTCAGGCGCTGCAGGGACGGAAGGAGCTCGAGGGACTCTGGAAGCAGCTGCTCGCGCCGGTGGCCTCACTTAAGGCCGACAGCGTGCGTGACGCCAACAAGGGCGGCACCGACCACCTGTCGTTTCTGCCCTACGGCGTGCCCGGGTTCAACTTCGATCAGCTGGAGCGGGGCTACGATCACACACACCATTCCCAAACCGACACCTACGACCACGCGGTCGCGGGCGACTTGAAGCAGGCGTCGGCCGTCATGGCGGTCACGGCCTTCGAGCTAGCGAACATGCCCGAGCTGTTGCCCCGGGGACCCAGGACTCCGGTCCAGCCGGTGCCAAGCAAGCCATCGCCGGGAGTCGCGGTAAGGAAATGAGTGATTCATCCATCATCGATCTGTACGAACGACATGCTGTCAGCTTTGACCGGGACCGCGGTCGATCACTCCTGGAGAAGATGTGGCTGGACAGTTTTTTCCGGCACGTACCACCAGCCGGGCAGCTCCTGGATATTGGGTGCGGTATGGGGGAACCGATCGCCCGCTACTGCCTCGATGCGGGTTTTCGTATCGTGGCCATCGACTCCTCTCCCTCACTGATTGCCATGGCCCGCGCCCGCTTTCCTCAAGCGGAGTGGATCGTCGCGGACATGCGGGAACTGACGCTTCGTCGCCGCTTCGACGGTCTCCTCGCGTGGGACAGCTTCTTCCATCTGAAGCCAAGCGATCAACGAGCCATGTTCAGTCGCTTCGCCGCACACGCACGGGAGGGTGCACCGCTCATGTTCACTAGCGGCCCATCGGCCGGCGAGGTCTTTGGCTCCTATTGCGACGAGCCCCTATATCACGCGAGCCTGGACCCTGAAGAGTACGAGAAGCTCCTGTCGAGTAACGGATTCTCGGTGCAGCGCTACGTTCCCAACGATCCTGCCTGTGGAGACCATACCGTTTGGCTGGCGATCTTCGTGGGATAGTATCTCACCTAGCCTGGTAGTGAGACAATTCGCGACGGAGGACAGATGCTGCTGGAGCTCCTGCAGACCCACATTGCGGCGGCCCTCCTGGCCTTTACCCCGCCGCACCCGCTCTCCCTTTCCGACACGCTTCCTCCGTGGCGCGACCCCTCACCTCACCGAGAGCT
>JBJMPB010000340.1:0-3421 GCA_045803455.1 Gemmatimonadales bacterium
GCCTACCATGGGCCGTGCGCTGTCGAACGTACCCGGCGCACTGGTGTTTCACTCGCCGCGACGACCGTGTTTGCGACCAAGGGTGGCTGCGCGCACCCGAGAAGCCAGCCACCCTGGTCAGATTCCCAGGCGCCGCAACCGCGTTTCCGCGCGAGACCGATCGGGAATTTCAGGGGCCGACCGGTGGGTCGATTCGGTTCTCTCTGGTTCTCCCTGTCCCCCTCGGCCCACCGCCGCCTAACCGTTCAGCCGTCGGTTCACAAACCCATCCAACCGGCGGCTGGCGGGGCGGCGTATGGGCCAAGCCCGGCAATCTTGGCTTACCTTCGCTAGTCAGGCGGGTGGCTCGCTTGACAGTTTCCACCAACCAGGGCCAGGGTAGTCCTCCACCACACCAGGAGGTAACCGTTTGAGCTCCCATGAAGAAGGCATCATCCGTGAAGCAGCGAAGGCCGCCCTCATGGCGCGTCGCCACGGCTGCAACATCGACGTACGCATCAAACGATGGGGACACTCCACGGAGGTAGGCGTCCACCCGTCAGGTGAAGCAACCGTCACTATTGACGACGACGATCAAGACACACAGATCATCGCGACCGAAGAATACGTCTCCGCTGAAAAGCGGGGTAAACCTATCCTCGTGGATCATGCGGCGACGTAACCACCGCCAACCGCGACCGCGGTTGGCGCGTCCACCGCTCATGCAACGCGAAGCGTAGCTCCACAAACCTTGTCGCCCCGCCGGCGATCCACCCACGCGACCCGGATTAGCGACTTTGTGGTTACCCTGTAGTACCCACTACCGGGATCCGGCGAACCGCAGGCCGCCGTACACTTGCCCGGTGCTTCCCGAACCGATGCTCGCCCGTAGCGGCCCGCTCCCCACAGGCGACTACGCCTACGAGCTCAATGGGACGGCTCCGCTTTCTCGTCTCCACCGTGGGCCGGCGACGCGTGCTCAGCCGGCAATGGTCTGAATGACGCCACACCTCCCCGGGCATAAGCAGTATGGAGTGGATGCTCTGATGGCAGTGGAAGGTGCCGATAGACGCGAAGACCGCCTCGTCAAGAACGAGTTGGCGTTCGCCGCGTTCAACCAGCGGCGCCGCGAGGTTGAAGCCCAGAACCCTGATGAGCCAGTAGCCTTTGTCTGCGAGTGCGCCAATGAGGAGTGCTTCCGGGTTCTCAACGTCACTCCGCAGGACTGGCAAGCCGCGCATTCTCGAGGCGACCGGTTCGTGGTATGGCCTGGCCACGTGTTCCCGGAAGTGGAAATGGTCGTCCACCGTACCGACGGCTACTGGATCGTCCACAAGTACGCGCTGCCGCTCAACTAGGTGCTGCTGGCACGGGGTTGTAACGCGGCTGGGTGATCGTGCGATGAAGCAGTGTGGAGCTCGTCTCGTCAACCCCCGTTGCCTTGCGCGAGCACTGCCACCGGGGCCCCCTTTGAGCTAGGCCGATAGGCGCCTCGAGCGTCCCTAGCTCAAAGCGCGGGCCCCTCGTTCTGGCCCCGTCTTGCCACCGTTCGTCGACCCACGCACAATGGATTGGCGCGAAGGCCCCACCTCCCGCCGCGCATGAGCCGGGCTCCGGTCGGTCGGTGGTCAGCCGACCGGGCCTCGGCCTCAACCGGCGAGGTTCTGGATGCTGCGTAGATCTCCCCACCGCCCGTGTCCCGTGGCAGTGGGGAGAGTGATCTCTGTCCTCGTCCGCCTCCACCCCCCGGTGGAAACGCTGTACACCAGTATCGACGCTGCCATCCGACGGTAGTTCCCCCGATCAGGGGCTGCCTGCCTACCGGGTTAGGCGTAGCCGCAGAGCCGGCAGAGTACGAACGGTTTAGAGCGGGGTGGATGAAGCGGACGCCTGTTGGGCATTCGCGACCCATGCCGAGCTTCCCTGCCAACCAGTCTTCGAGCTGGCCGCTGTTTCCGATGAGGCCGACAGAGCAGCTCTAGTGAGTTGGTGAGAGTTGACCGTGGAGCATGCGGTGCGGTGACGGGAGAGGTAAGGCACGGGGCACGGTTTCGGTGGCTGGTGCCTGACTGGGTGGGCACGCCAACGGCGCGTGAGGTCGCGGCAAGGCTGGGTCTACGCGCGAAGTCGCCTGGTGGGCGTCCTTTTGTGGTCGCCAACATGATTGCCAGTCTTGACGGCAGAATCACCGTGGATGGGCGGGCGGGAGGACTCGCCAACCGGGCGGACTACGAGATGTTTCACGCGCTCCGGGCTGCCGCTGATGCCGTCCTGGTTGGAGCCGGGACGATACGAGCCGAGGGATATGGCGCGATGGATCAGTTGGCCGTCGTGTTTACCCGGAGTCTCGCGTTTCCGCCAGGAATAGGGCTGTTCCAAGAGTCATCCAACCGCGTCCTTCTTGTCACGACATCCGATGCCGAGGTAGCACCGTGCCCGGCGCGAATCGGGTACATGCGGTTCCGGCGGGAGCCGATCGACATTGATCTCGTCCTGCACCGGTTGACAGCAGAGCACGACATCCGGGCAGCGATATGCGAAGGCGGCCCTCATCTCAACGCAACGCTCCTTGAGAACGGGAGTCTCGACGAGCTCCACCTCGTCACCTCACCGCTGCTCGTGGGCGGCTCAGATCCACTCACGCTCGTGACCGGGCCATCGCTCGTGCCACCGCGCCAAGCGCGGCTGCTTTGGCTGTTGGAGTCCGAGCACTACCTTTTCAGCCGGTACAGCCTCTAAACCCCGAAACTGAACCCCGCGAGCACTCGCCACGCGGGCAGGAGTGGATTCACGCGCTGGTGACAACGACGTTCTCACATGGAGGACGCCGCCGACCGCGTCGGGTGGAGGAAGACCTCGGTGCGAGTGATCGCACGCTCGCTTATTCTCCGACGCCGATGTTGGTGAGAAAGACTAGGACTAGGGTTGTGGCGGCGGCGATGCCGTGGAGCGTGACGATCGCGGTGGGAAAGTGCTGTTCTGCGGGCGGTGAATCTTCGGTAACGGCGTCTTCCCGGCGGGTGGCATCGCGGCGGGACAGCCATATGGCGAACATGGTGAAGCCGAGCAACGCGACGACCAAAAGCAGGATAAAGGCGATCCATTTGATGGTGTCGCTGTCGTTGGCAAGGTAGATGATCCACAGAACCAGGCCGGTGCCAGCGAGCAGGAAGTGGGAGAACAGCAAGGGCGGCCGGATTCTGCGGCCGGTTCCCCGGGCTTGACGCATACCGCCATGTTGGAGCCAGATGCCCAACATCAGGAACCCGCCGCCGGCTGTCAGCACCCACAGAACCAGAGCCGCCCATTTCATCGTCGTACCTCCGTCGTTGGGGATTCGGGGGCGGCAGCGACCGTGGCTGGCGCGTCCGGTCTGTCAAGCACGCGAACACCGTGGACAAAAACGATCGAACCGCCCAGCCAGCCGCCCAACGTCAACGAC
>JBJMPB010000345.1:0-5886 GCA_045803455.1 Gemmatimonadales bacterium
CGGTCGCGGCCCTCGTGCCCAAGGCCGAGATCGAAGGCGAGATGGGCGACAGCCATGTCGGCCTCCAGGCCCGCCTCATGAGTCAGGCGCTCCGGAAGCTGGCCGGCGCCATCAACCGCTCCAACTGCGCGGTGGTCTTCATCAACCAGCTGCGCGAGAAGATCGGCGTCATGTTCGGCACTCCCGAGACCACCACCGGCGGCAAGGCGCTCAAGTTCTACGCCTCGCTCCGGCTCGACATCCGCCGCATCGGTCCGGTCAAGGAGCGCGAGACCGTCATCGGCAACCACGTTCGGGTCAAGGTGGTCAAGAACAAGGTGGCGCCGCCGTTCCGGCAGGCCGAGTTCGACATCATGTTCGACGAGGGGATCAGCCACACTTCGCTCCTGGTCGACCTCGCCTCCGAGGCCAACATCATCCAGAAGTCGGGCGCCTGGTATTCCTACGGCGATCAGCGCATCGGCCAGGGCAGGGAGAATGCGAAGCTGTTCCTGCGGGACAATCCCGTGCTTCTGACCGAGGTCGAAGGCAAGGTCAAAGAGCTTCTGGGCATGCGCGCACCCGTCGGAGTGGGAGCCGGCGCCGGCACCGGCGATGAGTCGGACGATTAGGTGAATGCCCCGGCCAGAATAACGGCTCTCGATCCCGATCCGCGGCGCCCGGATGCGGTGCGGATCGAGATCGATGGCGTCCGGTTCGGGGCGGTGCCTCGTCAGGTCGTAACCGCAGAAAACCTCACCCTCGGTGGGGAGCTCACCGATCAGCTCCAGGAGCGGCTCGGCGCGGCCGCAGATGTCGAGGCGGCCTTCCGAACCGCGTTGCGTGCCCTGGAAGGCCGATCCTTCGCCCGAGGCGATCTCGGTCGCCGGCTCCAGCGCAAGGGACACCCGCGGCTCGCCGTCGAGGTCGCTCTGGAGCGCGTCGCGCAGCTCGGCCTGTTGGACGATGCCGCCTTTGCCCAGAGCTACGTCGAAACCCGCGCTGCTCGCGGGCGTGGACCGGCTCGCTTGGTCCGAGATCTCATGGCCATGGGTGTCGAACGGGCCGTCATCGATCGTGCTGTAGCCGGACATTGGCCCGAGGGTAGTGATCGCTCTACCGTCCCTCTCGCACTCGCCCGAAAGCGAGCGGCTCAGCTCGGCACCCTGCCTCGCCAAACCAAACGCCGCCGCTTAGTGGCATACCTCGCGCGCCGGGGGTTCAGCGGACGAGATATCACGGAACTGGTGGATCGGGTGGTTTAGTTCCCAGACCTCAGCTGTAAGTCCTCAGTCCTCAGTTGAGCCGTTGTCCATGCCTAGCTCTCGAGTTCTGTGGACTGACGACTGGCGACTGTGCTCCGACTCGCGACTAGCTGCCCCCCCTCCTATATTTTCCGAATGAACTCCGGCACAATCCGTCGTCTTTTCCTCGACTTCTTCATCTCCAAGGGGCACCGCGAGGTGCCTTCTTCGTCACTGGTCCCGGCGGACGATCCCACGCTGCTGTTTACCAACGCCGGCATGGTCCAGTTCAAGCGTGTCTTCCTGGGCCAGGAACAGCGTGAGTACCTCCGGGCCACGACCTGCCAGAAGTGTGTCCGGGCCGGAGGGAAGCACAACGATCTCGAGCAGGTCGGGCACACCAAGCGGCATCACACGTTTTTCGAGATGCTGGGGAATTTCTCCTTCGGCGATTACTTCAAGCGCGATGCAATCGCCTACGCCTGGGAGTTCGTCACCAGTCCAACCTTCCTCGGCATCGCTCCCGAGCGACTTCGGGTCACCGTCCACCATACAGACGATGAGGCGCGGTCACTCTGGCGGGAGATCACGGGCTTGCCCGACCATCGCATTTATGGCCTGGGCGACAAGGACAACTTCTGGCAGATGGGCGATACCGGTCCCTGCGGCCCGTGCAGTGAGATCTTTGTGGATCTGACGGGCGACCGGCCGACCCACGACGTCATTGCTCAGGAGGAGTTTGAGCGCTTGGCCGAAGAAGGTCGGTTCTTGGAGATCTGGAACCTGGTCTTCATGCAATTCGATCGCTCGGCGGACGGCGGACTCACACCTTTGCCGAAGCCGTCGGTTGATACTGGCGCCGGTCTGGAACGGATTGCAGCAGTGATGCAGGGGGAAGACGACAACTTCCACACCGATCTCTTTTTGCCGCTCATCGATCGGGTGGGAGAGCTGGTAGGTCGCTCGTATGACCGAAGCGCGGAGAACCGGGCCTCGTACCGCGTCCTGGCCGATCACGCCCGCGCCGTCAGCTTTCTGTTGGCCGATGGGGTGTACCCGAGCAACGAGGGCCGAGGCTACGTGCTCCGGCGGATTCTGCGACGGGCAGTGCGCCACGCCTGGCTGCTCGGCCGACGAGAGCCAACGCTGGCGCCGCTGACCTCCGTGGTGGTGAGTCAAATGGGTGACGTGTACCCTGAGCTGGCGGCAAAGGCGGAGTACATCCACGAAGTTACCGAGACCGAGGAACGCCGATTCCTGGAGACCATCGACGGCGGGCTCCGGCGTCTGGACGAGATCTTTTCCGCCGGCACCAGTACGATTTCCGGATCGGATACCTTCAAGCTCTACGATACATTCGGCTTTCCGATCGACCTCACTCAGATTATCGCCAGCGAGCGAGGTGTCGCGGTGGACCTGGCGGGTTTCGAGCAGGCGCTGGATGAGCAGCGCCGCCGCTCTCGTGATGCCCGAACCTCCGGCGGCAGCCCAGCGCAAAACCGCGGCCCGGCGGTACACCTGCCGAAGTCGGGCAAGTGGCGCAGCGTAAAGCGGGGGAAGCAAAAGTTTGTTGGTTACCAGAAGACCGAAGCCGAAACCGACGTGCTCGCCTTCCGGCAGGACGGTCCGCGGGTGGAGTTGCTGCTGCGGGAGAACCCATTCTACGTGGAATCCGGCGGACAGGTGAGTGACACCGGCGCCGTGCAAGGCCAGGGTTGGTCTCTGCCGGTGGATACCGTCCGAAAGGACCCCAAGGGCACGGTTGTCGGCGGCTCGTTCGAGCAGGAGTTCGAGCCTGCTCTGCTCCACGCCACGGTTGATGCTCCCCGCCGTCACGACATCGAGCGCAACCACAGCGCCACACACCTGGTGCACTACGTGCTCAGGAAACGGCTGGGCCCGCACGTTCGGCAGCAGGGATCGCTGGTGGAGCCGGAGCGCCTGCGCTTCGACTTCTCTCACCACGGCCCCATCGACAGCGCCACCCTAACCGCTATCGAATCCGAGGTAAATGATCTCCTGCTCTCCAATCATCCTGTCAGCACCCGGGAGATGCCCTACGCTGACGCGTTGGCTCTCGGAGCCATGGCCTTCTTCTCCGAGAAGTACGGAGATGTCGTTCGTGTCGTTCAGATGGGGCCTTCGTTGGAGCTCTGCGGCGGTACTCACGTCCGCACCACCGGCCAGATCGGCACGTTCCGCTTCTCTGGTCAGTCCGGAGTGGCCGCGGGGGTCCGGCGGATCGAGGCCATCACCGGAACGGGAGCCTTGCGCGCGGTCCGTGCCGTGGAGCAGCGATTGGCCGCGGTGGCCGAGGCATTGAAGTCGCAGCCGGAGCACCTGGTCCGCCGGGTCGAACAACTCCTGGAAGAGCGGCAGCGGCTGGAGGCACGGCTCGCGGAGGCGCTCCGGAGCGGCGGCGCAGCAGTGCAGGGTGAGGTTAGCCGAGTGGGCGATGTCGAGCTCACGGTGGGCGAAACCAGCTCGGAAGATCGGGCTGAGATCGGCCGCATGGCAGATACGTTCCGGGAGGGCCGCTCGCACGGCGTGCTGGTTCTGTTCAGCACCGCCGGCCGGGGCTCCATTCACGTCACGCTGACCGACGATCTGGTCCGGGCAGGTCGCAAGGCCGGCGATCTGGTGAACCGGATTGCTGCCCTGAGCGGGGGCAAGGGAGGTGGCCGGCCGCACTTTGCCTCGGCCGGAGCTGGCGACCCTGCTCAGCTCTCTGCCGCGCGCGCTGCAACACCCGAGCTGGTGGCCGGCTGGCTTGCCGATGGTCGCGGCGCCTGAGCGTGGACTCCGACTGGGTGGACCGACACACCGTTGCGGCTCCTCCAGCTCTTCGGGCCCGCGTCCGCCAGTATCTGTCACCCAGCGCTAGGGAACCGCTTCCCAATCAGCTGGCTGTCGCAGCCGATTCGGCGCTTACCCGCGTCCTCAGTCATCCAGGCGATCGCTCGGTGGCACTCGATCTACTTGCCGCCGACGCATTGATTACGCTCGCTCTCCTGGCGCAGGCACAGACCGCCCCGGATCAGCTGGAAGAGTTCGCGATCTCCGTCCTGAGATCCTGGCGGTCAAAGGCGTGATCGATCTCCATTCTCATCTCCTGCCGGCCGTTGACGACGGCTCCCGTTCCGTAGAGCAGTCGATCAAGGTACTTGCCGCCATGGCTGAACAGGGTGTGACCGACGTGTGTCTCACCCCCCACTTGCAAGCGGGAAGAGCCGAAGCAGGCCCCCCTCCAGCGCACGCGACCGCGTATGAGGCTCTCCGGCTGCAAGCCCCGTCCAGCCCGCGCCTGCACCGGGGCGCCGAGGTCATGCTGGACCGGCCCATTCCTCGTCAGGTGGCGATAGCGCGGAACGTCACGCTTGGCGGAACGGGATACATCTTGGTCGAGTTTCCCCGCCTGGTTGCTTCCGACCTTATCACCACAGCCCTGTCGCAGGTCCTCGACCAGGGTCTGATTCCGATTCTGGCGCACCCGGAGCGGTACAGCGCCTGTTCCGTTCCAGCCGTGCGCCATTGGAAGTCGCTTGGGGCCAAGATGCAGGTGGACGCCACCACCCTGCTGACTCCGCAGGCCAGAGGCCAGCGGGCGCGCCAGCTCGTCGCCGAGGGACTGGCTGATATTCTGGCGGGCGACAACCACGGTGACGAGCGGACCGTCGCCACTGGCGCCCGTTTTCTCCTGGCGCAGGACGGGGCCGAGCAGGTAGAGCTCCTCGCTACTCTGAACCCGGGCGCAATCCTGGCCGACCGGCCCCTGGCTCCAGTGCCGCCGCTCCGGATCCGGCAAAGCTGGATGCGCCGGATCAAGGAGTTTCTGGAGGGAGGGCGGTGAGCCGGGAGCGGATCGAGCAAGGTCTGGAAAGTCTCGCTCAGGCAGCGCTGGCTGCTCAAAGCCTCAGCGGCCAGGCGGCTCAGGTGGCCAGTCGGTATGTGGCTGTTCTTCGAAACGGTGGAACCCTGTACTTCTGTGGCAACGGCGGCAGCGCCGCCGATGCGCAGCACCTCGCGGCGGAATACGTGGTGCGCTACCTAAGGGGGCGCCGAGCCCTGGCGGCCATGGCCCTCTCTACCGACACCTCCATCCTTACCGCAGCGGGCAATGATCTGGGATTCGATCAGGTTTTTGCCCGACAGGTGGAGGCTCTCTGCGGCCCTGGCGACCTCCTGATCCTCCACAGCACGAGCGGGCAAAGCCCGAACCTGATCGCCGCTGCACGCACGGCCCGGGAGGGGAGAGTCCCCAGCGTCGCCTTTCTGGGAAAGGGTGGCGGAGCATTGGCCGGGCTGGTCGATCAGGCAATCACCGTCGCTTCCGACGATACCAGTCTCATTCAGGTGATTCATCTGGCGCTGGAGCACCTGATCGTCGAAGTGGTTGAGCGCGAGCTTCTGGGATCATGATCGATCTTTCCGGACAGACCGCTCTGGTGACCGGGGGAAGTCGGGGGATCGGGCGGGCTGCCGCCCTACTACTGGCTCGCGCCGGAGCCGACGTGGCCCTCACGTTTCATACCCGGGCCGATGAGGCCGAGGCCGCCGCACGTGAGGTGAGGAGCGAGGGTCGGCGGGCGTTTGTGGGCGGGGGCGATCTGGCCGATCCCGAAGTTGCCGAGCGGCTGATGGCGGGCGTCAGGCGCGAGTTCGG
>JBJMPB010000378.1:0-4832 GCA_045803455.1 Gemmatimonadales bacterium
ACTGGCTCGTCTGGAGGAGCTGCACGAGTCCCTGTGTGTGCGGTGTCAGGCCGGGAAGAAGTCCAAGCTGGTCGCAGTTCAGGCGGGCGACTCGTCCAGGCTGCTCTGCAACGGCGCTAAAGGCTGTTGCAGTCGAAGAAAAGCTGAGAAGGGCATGTCGGAAACTCACGCACGCAGCTGGCCGTTCGGCTTAGATTATGGGGGTTTCCAAGAAAGGGGGAGACTCGGATACTGAGGGGATGAACAGCGAACCAGTGCAAGTATATCGTGTCGAACGGGTGGATGACATCCCCGTTCTGTTGGCCACGCTGAACAAGCTGAAAGTGGCGGAGATCCTCGATCGCCACTACCCCAGCGGGCACCGCTGGAAGGGCGAGCTGACCTTCGGCGAGGTGACCTGCGTCTGGCTTGCCTTCCTCACTTCGCAGGGCGACCACCGCCTCTGCCGGCTGCAGCCGTGGGCCGAAGCCAACTTGCACACCCTCAGCGCCTGTCTGGGCAAGGCCGTTCGCTCGCTCGACTTCCAGGACGACCGCCTTGCCGACATCCTCGACCGCCTCGCCCTTGACCACAAAGCCGGACAGCCACTCTGGCAAGAGTGCGAGTTCGAGCTAAACCAGCACACCGTCCGCGTTTACCACCTCAGGGCGGACTTCTTTCGCGTCGATACCACCACGGCCAACACCTACGCCAAGGTCCAGGATGAACTGGGGTACATCCAGTTTGGCCACAGCAAAGACCGCGACGACCTGCCGCAGATCAAAATCCCCCTGGCTACCCTGGACCCGCTGGGCATGCCGGTGAGCACCTTCGTCGTGGCTGGCAACTGTGCCGATGACCCGTTGTACGTCCCGGAGGTCAAGAAGGTGCAGCAGGCTTTCCCCCAACCAGGCAAGACCTTCGTCATGGACTGCAAGGGGATGTCGCTGGATACACGGGCCTACCTGGCGCAGGGCGGCGACCACTACCTCGGCCCGCTAACGGAGAACCACGTATCTGCCGAACAACGCCGGGCCTTGTTGCAGCCGGTCTGGCAAGGCACCCAGACGCTGCAGCAGGTGTATCGCCCGGCTGAGGGCGGGCCAAGCGAGGAGTTGGTGGCCCAGGGGTTCTGCTTTGACGTGGTGTTGACGGCACAAGTCGATGGCCAGGCGGTGAACTGGACGGAGCGGCGCTGGCTGGTGCAATCGCAGGCCTACGCCCAAGCCCAGCAGCAGCAGCTCGACAGGCGTTTGCACAAGGCCAAGCAGCAACTGGCTGGACTGGGCCAGCGCAAGCAGGGCAAGAAGCGGTTAACGGCTGCGGCCCTGGCCGAGGCGGCCGAGCGGGTCGTCAAGGAGAATCGTGTCGAGGGCCTGCTGACCTGCCAGGTCAAGACGGCCACGCACAGCCGACGGATACGGGCATACGGCGACCGGCCGGCGCGGCTGCACAAGGAGCGGGAGCATCACCTGGAAGTGTCGGAGTGCCCGCAGCAGATAGAGCAGGCCAAGCGCGCGATGGGCTGGCGCGTCTACGCGACCAACCAGGTGCGGTTGAGCCTGGCAGCGGTGGTGTGGGGCTACCGAGGGCAAAACAGCCTGGAGGGGAACTACTCGCGGCTGAAGGGGCAGCCGTTGGGGTTGACCCCGCTGTACTTGCAGTATGAGCGGCGAATCGTCGGGCTGGTGCTGTTGCTGAGCCTGGCGTTGCGGCTGCTGAGCGTGCTGGAGTGGTCGCTGCAGAAGAAACTGCAAGAATCGGGACAGCCCATCAAGGGACTGTACCCAGGTCAGCCAGGCCGAAAAACCAAGAGCCCCAGTGCGGAGTTACTGCTGGAGGCGTTCAAAGGGATCAGTCTGACGGTCCTGCTGGTGGCCGGCCAACTGGTCAGCTACCTCACTCCCTTGTCGGCATTGCAGCAGCGCCTGCTGGAACTTTGGGATTTACCTGCTGATCTGTATCTCCGCCTCACTCTGCATTTCTCTGAACCCCCTCCAATCTAAGCCGAACGCCAGGCTCAAGCCAATGCCTCCGGGAAAGCCGGGGGATACGCCGACGGGGCTCCGCGGGGGTAAGAGGTAGGGCCACCGAGGGGCACGGCATCATGAGCGCACCGGCAACGGGAGTGCAGGAATGGCGGGACATCCCCTGGCCGCAGGTCGAGAGGCATGTCCACAGGCTCCAGAGGCGGATCTATCGAGCTTCCCAGCGGGCAGAGACGAGGAAAGTTCACCGACTGCAACGACTGTTGATGAGTTCCTGGTCGGCCAAGTGTCTGGCCGTCCGCAGGGTGACTCAGGACAACCAGGGCAAGAACACTCCCGGGGTCGACGGCGTCGCTGCCCTCGAACCCGAGGCGCGGCTTGACCTGGTTGCCAGCTTCAGCCTGGATGCCACGCCACAACCCATCCGTCGGGTCTGGATCCCCAAACCCGGGACCGACGAGCAACGGCCCCTCGGCATCCCCACCCTGTCCGACCGGGCGCGGCAAGCGTTGGTCAAGCTCGCACTGGAGCCCGAATGGGAGGCCAGGTTCGAGCCCAACAGCTACGGGTTCCGACCGGGCCGCTCCTGCCACGACGCGGTCGTGGCCATCTTCCAAAGCATCAAGCAGTGCCCCAAGTACGTGCTCGATGCCGACATAGCGAAGTGCTTCGACCGTATCGACCAGGAGGCCTTGCTGGCGAAGTTGAACACCTTCCCCCGCCTCCGTCGGCTCGTCAAGGGCTGGCTGAAGGCGGGCGTACTTGACGGGGACGTCCTCTCCCCGACCAGGCAGGGCACGCCTCAAGGCGGGGTCCTATCCCCCTTGCTGGCCAACGTGGCCCTGCACGGCCTGGAGAAGGTCGTCCGGGATGCCTTCCCGAAGACCAAGACGGTCGAGGGTAGGGTGGTCGAATGGGCCCCGACGGTTGTCCGTTACGCAGATGACTTCGTCATCTGTCACCGGGACCTCGGGGTCGTTCGCCAGTGCCGAGACATCGTTCAGCAATGGCTCCGGGGCATGGGACTGGAACTGAAACCGAGCAAGACCCGCGTCTGCCACACCCTGCGCCAGCAGGAGGGGCCGGCGGGTTTCGACTTCCTGGGCTTCACCATCCGGCAACACCCGGTGGGGAAGTACCACACCGGCAAGGACACGGTGGGGAGGCCGCTCGGCTTCAAGACGCTCATCACGCCCAGCAAACAGAAGGTGGTCCTCCACCAGAGGCGGTTAGCCGGGATCGTTCGGCGACACCGGGCGGCACCCCAGGAAGCCCTGATTGCGCATCTGAACCCGATCATCAGGGGGTGGTGCAGCTACTACCGGGCGGCGGCGAGCAAGGAGACGTTCCACCGGACGGATCACCTGCTCTTCCAAAGCCTGATGAGCTGGGCACGTCGCAGACACCCAGGGCAGGGCCTGCGGGAGGTCGTCAGCGAATACTGGCGCCTGCCGGAGTGGACCTTTGCCACGGCGAAGGGGATGAAGCTCCGCAAGCACAGCAGCACGCGGATAGTGCGGCACGTCAAGGTGCAAGGGGAGAAGAGCCCGTTCGACGGGGATTGGGCGTACTGGGCCTCACGGATGGGGAGCTACCCAGGGGTCAGCCTGCTGCTGGGCCTGATCCTGAAGCGTCAGAGAGGGCGCTGCGCCGGCTGTGGACTGTTCTTCAAGCCGGGGGACCTGATCGAGGTGCATCATCCCAAGGGGGACCGCACCAGCAGCCGACCGGGGACCCTGGACGCCCTCCATCGCCACTGTCACGATGCGGTGCATGGCCCGGGCGGAACCGAACCGAGGGGAAGTGTCCATGACAAGGATTGCCCCAGCGAGGAGCCGTATGAGTGCGAAAGTCTCACGTACGGTTCTGAAGACCAGCCGGGCGGGGGACCGCCCGGCTGAGTTCGACGAGCTGACTGGGGCCAGGGTGCCGCTGGTGATGCGGGGCGGGCGGGCGCGGTGGCGGATAGAGAACGAGACGTTCAACACGCTGAAGAACCAGGGGTATCACTTCGAGCACAACTACGGGCACGGCTACAAGCACCTGGCGGAGGTGTTCGCATGGCTGATGATGCTGGCGTTCCTGATCGACCAGGTGCAGCAGAGGTGCAACCCCCTGTTCCGCAAGGCGTGGCAAAAGAAGGGGCCCAAGTGCGCCTTGTGGGAGGCGGTGCGGCAGCTGTTCGCCTCGTTTGAAGTCTCGTCGATGGCCGAGATCTACCAGGGGATAGCCTTCGGCTTCAAGCGACCAACGCTGAAAACCCTGATCGACCAGCCGGTGGAGAGTCGTCCCGATACCTCGTAGTCCAGCACACAAGGGACAACCCGACAGAGCGACCCGATGGGCCACCCCCCTTCATGGGGTGGCATGCGCCCTGCATGTCCGCTTGGGCAACCGGAATGGACAACGGGAGGCAACTGCTGACGCAAGAGCCAAACTCGACTCCCTTTCCCGACCAATACCGTCCTCCGAACCATCATTGGTGACTTTCACTTGGGTTCACCGGGAATTCTTGCCTACCGTGTTTATCGCGGCCCACACAACCAGTATGGGCAAATCCCCGGCGTGCTGGGCCGCAGCGAGTTCAGCCTGGAGATCGTCGTCACCATCGCCTTTCTGGTCTATGTCGTCGGCCTGTCGTTCGACAAGGCCTGCCTGGTGCTCAACTTCTTCCAGAATCTGAAACTGAGCAAGGCCCAGGCCGACTCCTTGCTGCACCAGCTGGCGCGGCACTGGCACAAGGAGTTCGACGTGCTGTGCACGCTGCTGGCCAACTCCTTGGTGGTGCACACCGACGAGACCAGTTGGAGCATCAACAGCGTCTGGGCCTTCCTCTCCGAGAAGGCACGCCTGCTGCTCTTCGGG
>JBJMPB010000428.1:0-7885 GCA_045803455.1 Gemmatimonadales bacterium
GGCCGGAGCCAGAACCAGCGATGTCTTGCCGACCTGTCCCAGGTAGTCCGCCATTCCGCCGGTGTCACGGGACCAGTGCGAGTTGGCGACCAGAACCGCGGCGAGGAGAGCGACCGCGGCAGCACCGGCGCCGAGCGCCAAACCAGTTGCTAATCCTGGCGCGCCTGCCCGAGGCCGAAACCAGCGCAGGTCGGCGCGGTCCAGGCGCAGCACCCGAAACCCGATGACCCAGGTCGCGAAGGCAAAGCCCAGCAGCTGGCTCGATCCTGCAACGATGGTTTGAGCGGGCCCTGGCTCCACCAGCGCGTTCAGGCCGCGGCCCACGTTGCCGTAGGCGATCTGTGCCCAGAGCGACATCAGGAGTGCGCTGGTTGCAATACCCAGCAGCATAAAGGCGATCGACCAGCCGATCGCCTTGGGAAGGGAAACTCTCTCGGAACCGGTGGCCGGAGAGATCAAAGCAGCGGGCGAAGCCTGGGCCCGACGGCCAGAATGATTGCCGCCGCGAGCCCTACTTTCAGGAGGTCACCAGTGAGAAAGGGGACAAAGCCGATGCGGAATGCCGTAGCAGGATCCCCGCCGAGCAGGGCCAGCTGAGCGACTCCGCCAAGATGGATGATGAGCATACCTATGGCACAGGCGAGGAGCACCCGCAGCACTGAGGACGGCGCCGGGCGCACTATAGCCCCGGTGACTCCCGCTGCTACCGGAAAGGCCAGCAGATAACCGCCAGTAGGCCCGATCAGATGCAGCACTCCGGAGCCGCCCGCGGCGAATACTGGAAAACCCAGCGCGCCCAGAGCGATGTAGAGCACCAGTGCGCTCACCCCGGCCGCGGCGCCGAGCAGACCGCCCACGACGAGCACCGCCAGCGGCTGGAGCGTCATTGGCACCGGAGTGAAGGGCAGCGGCACCACGACTTGCGCCGCCACCGCCACCAACAGCGCGCCGAGCGCTACGGGGCCGGCCGCGCGGGCCATCCGTGAAAGGCGCGACGCGGTGTTGGGTGCAGGCAGAGTCGCTCGGCCGGTTTCCAGATCCATTTAGATAAGCTCCACACTCAGGGCGACTGCGTTTCCACCGCCGAGACAGAGGGTGGCGAGACCGGTGTTGCCCCCTTGATTCCGCAGGGCGTAGAGCAGAGTGGTGAGAACCCGCGCGCCGCTGGCACCGATGGGGTGGCCGAGCGCAACCGCGCCGCCGTTGACGTTGACCCGGCTCCAGTCCCAGCCCAGCTCGCGGCCGTCGGCCAAGGCCTGAACCGCAAACGCCTCGTTGGCCTCGATGAGGTCGTAATCGGAAATCCGGGTGCCGGCCTTTTCCATCAGCGTTCGCACGGCGATGACCGGCGCAAAGAAGAGGTCCCGGGGCTCACCACCGCCGGTCGAGTACCCGGTGACCTTTGCCAGCGGAGTGAGGCCATGCGCCTTGGCAAACGCGAGGGACGCGACCACCAGGGCGCTGGCACCGTCGTTCAAACCGGGGGCGTTGCCGGCGGTGACGGTTCCACCATCCTTGCGGAAGGCGGGCTTGAGCTTGGCTAGCGTTTCGGCCGTGGTGTCTCGCCGGGGAGCTTCGTCGGTGCTGACGGCAGTCGGGCCCGCTTTGCCGGGGACCTGAACCGGCAGGATCTCATCCTTGAACTTTCCAGCATCGATCGCGGCGATTGCCTTCTGATGACTGTCGACCGCAAATGCATCTTGGTCGGCCCGGCTGACTCCCGCCTTGTCGGCGGTGTACTCGGCGTACTCTCCCATGTGGCAGCAGCCGAAGGAATCCCAGAGTCCGTCATGGATCATTCCGTCCACCATCGTCTGGTTTCCCGCCTTGATCCCACTGCGCATGCCGTAGACGTAATGCGGGGCGCTGGACATCGCCTCCTGCCCCCCAGCGATGATGCACTCCGCATCGCCGGCCTTGATGGCCTGAGACGCGAGCATGACCGCCTTCAGGCCGGAGCCGCAGACCATGTTGATGGTGACGGCGGGAATCGAAGCAGGGAGGCCGGCGTGGATTTGGGCCTGCCGGGCGGGCGCCTGCCCCGATCCACCCTGCACCACCTGCCCCATGATGACGGATTCGACCGCAGCAGGATCGACCCCGGCGCGGGACACCGCATCCCGGATGACCATGGCGCCGAGCTGAGGAGCGGTAAATGACGAGAGTCCGCCGAGATAGCGGCCGATGGGCGTGCGGACAGCGGAAAGAATGACGGGGGTCGTGCTATCGCTCACGTGTACTGATCCGGTTCAGGTTCGCTGCGGCAAAAGTATGCCAAAACAGGCGGTTTGTCACCTTAGAGATCAACCAGAAACAAGCTCGTGGGGTTCCGTCAAACGGTGGGTGGGTCGGCGGACCACACCATTCCGGCCGCAGCGCCCGCCTGCGGCCCGGAAGGGCATCGGCTCGCCCGAAGCGAACCATTCTCTCCCCGACCTGACACGCTACGGGACGATAAGCCGGCTACGAACTTCTTCCGTGACGCGCTCGATGAAGGCGCCGACCGGAATCACCTCCTGCTTCTTCCCCGCGCCTCGGACCCGCAGCGCCAGGCTGTCCGACTCCACTTCGCGCTGTCCCAGCACCGCCATGTAGGGCACCTTCTGCATCTCACCCTCGCGGATCCGGTAGTTCAAGGTTTCTCCTCTGGCATCCACGTGCACCCGGAGCCCTCCGGCCTTCAGCCGGGCGGCCAGCTGATTTGCCGCTTCGGCTTGGGCGTCCGAGATCGGGATCACCCGTACCTGCTCCGGAGCCAGCCAGACCGGAAAGGCACCGGCAAAATGCTCGATCAGGTTGCCGATGAAACGTTCGAGCGTTCCGTAGATGGCGCGGTGAATCATCGCCGGCCGGTGAGGCCGGTTATCGGCGCCGGTGTACTCCAGCTCGAATCGCTCAGGGAGATTGAAGTCCAGCTGAATGGTAGGACCCTGCCAGAGCCGCCCGATCGCGTCCCGGAACTTGATATCGATCTTGGGGCCGTAGAACGCGCCGCCGCCTTCATCTACCCGGTAGGGGATTTTCTTTCGGTCCAACGCGCGCTTCAGCATGCTCTCCGCCCGATCCCAGATCGCATCGTCTCCCAGCCGCTCCGGGGGCCGGGTCGAAACCTCGAAATCGAGCTCGAAGCCGAAGGTCTCCCGTACCAGTCGGTCCACCTGGTCCAGGCAGAGAAAGATCTCGTCTTCGACCTGATCCATGGTGCAGAAGATGTGGGCATCGTCCATCGAAAGGCCGCGCACCCGGAGCAATCCATGCAAGACCCCGGAGCGCTCGTTGCGGTACACATTGGCCACCTCGGAGAGCCGCACCGGCAGATCCCGGTAGCTCCGCTGCTGGCTCTTGTAAATCAGCGCGTGCATCGGGCAGTTCATCGGCTTGACCCGATAGCGCACGTCTTCGGCCTCTTCGTGCCCCGCCGCCATTGCCGGGTATTGGTTGGCCTCGTATAGCGGCAGGTGCCCGGAAATCTTGAACAGCTCCTCCCGGGTGATATTGGGGGTATACACCAGGTCGTAGCCGTGCCGCACGTTGTCATCTTCCACGGCACGGGTCAGCAACCATTTTATCAGCGCTCCTTTGGGATGCCAGAAGACCAGGCCGGGGCCCACCATTTCCTGAATGCTGAAGAGATCGAGCTGCTTCCCCAGCACGCGGTGATCGCGCCGACGAGCTTCCTCCAGCCGGTGCAAGTAGGCCTCGAGATCCTCCTTCTTGAACCAGGCGGTGCCATAAATCCGCTGCAGCATCTGCCGCTTCTCGTCGCCCCGCCAGTAGGCACCCGCCGCATGGAGCAGCTTGAAGTGCTTGAGCCGCCCGGTGCGGGGGAGGTGGGGCCCGCGACAGAGATCGACGAAGGGTCCGTCGGTGTAGATGGTGATCGTCTCGTCGTTGCCCAGCTCGGAAATCCGCTCCAGCTTGAGGGGGTCATCGGCAAATCGGCGGTTGGCCTCGGCTCGATCCACCACCTCGCGCACGAAGGGAAAATCCCGTGCGGCGACCTCCGCCATCTTCGCCTCGAGCCGCTCCAGGTCCTCGGGCGTGAAGGGGCGATCCACCTCGAAGTCGTAGTAGAAGCCATCCTCGATCGGCGGCCCGAAGCCGATCCCCGCATTAGGGAACAGCTCCCGCACGGCGGTGGCCAGAATGTGCGCCGATGAGTGCCGAAGCACCGGCAAGGCATCCGGGTCGCGCTCGGTCAGGATGGAGACCTGCGCATCCGCTTCCAGGGGACGGTCGAGATCCCAGATCTCGCCGTTGACCCGGGCCGCAACCGCGGCCCGCGCGAGACCGGGGCCGATGCTTTCGGCAATCTGTCGCGGCGTGGTTCCTGCGGCGGCCTCACGCTGGCTCCCGTCCGGGAGGGTGACCTGAAGAACGCTCACCGGGGCCCTTCCTGCACCGTGGGGGGAACCGCCGGCTTGGTCGAAGGCGCAAAGTAGAAGAACAGTGCGATGCCGGCGATCACGATGGCCGCCACGACCATCCAGCGGAGCAGCTCGGAGCCGGACAGTGTTACCCGATCATCATCCATGGGCGACGCCCTCGCGAAAAAATTCCTGCTTTGGTTCCGGAAAAAGGTTAACTTAATGGCAGTACGATTTCTTCTGTAAGAGGATACGCGTGCGTCGAGACGAGCTGAGCGGGACCCAGATCTTTCTGTGGACGACTCTTGGCGTGGGGACCGGGCTGCTGGCCGGATTTGCCTTGAGCGAGTGGGTCGGAGGCGTAAACCGAACCCGGTTTCGCCGTGCCGCACGGCGCCTGGGCCAGCAGGCTCCGGCCCGCAGCACCCCCGCTGCATCCGCTCGCGCCGTCGAAGCTGCGCTCCAGGCCGAGCCCCGGCTGGCGGGCTTCAGCATCGAGGCCATGGCCGTGAGCCGAGGTGCGGTCGAGCTCCGCGGCTGGGTCAAGGATCGGGGCAGCCGGACCCTGGCCGCGCGGATCGCCCGCGCCGTCCCCGGGATCGACAACGTGATCAACAGCATTCTGGTCCGCGGAGAAGACGACAGCTTTCCCGGCGGTAAGCGGGTGACCGACCAGAGCGCATGACCGAGCCGCTCGCCCCACAATACAATCCATCCTCCATCGAGTCCGGGCTCTACCGCTGGTGGTCTGAGCACGGACTCTTCTCACCTGAGCGGCATGCACCGGGGCCGGGCGAGCCCTACGTGATCATGATGCCGCCGCCCAACGTGACCGCGGTGTTGCACATGGGTCACGGGCTCAACAATACGGTGCAGGATGTGCTCATCCGGTTCGAGCGGATGCGCGGCCGGCGCGCCCTGTGGCTGCCGGGAACCGACCACGCGGGCATCGCCACGCAGAATGTGGTCGAGCGTCTCCTCGCCGAGCAGGGCCTCACCCGCTTCGACCTGGGCCGCGACGCGTTCGTGGACCGGGTCTGGGAGCACGTGCGGGTTACCGGCGCCGCGATTCTGGATCAGCTCAAAGCCATTGGCTGCTCCGCCGACTGGTCCCGCACCTATTTCACCCTCGACGAGGGACTCTCGGGGGCGGTGCGCGAGGTGTTCGTCCGCCTCTACGAGCAGGGCCTCGTCTATCGCGGTCACTACATCATCAACTGGTGCCCCCGCTGCCTCACCGCTCTCTCGAATGAAGAGGCGGAGAAAGAGGAAGTGGACGGCCAACTCTGGCATCTTCGCTACCCTCTCGCCGATGGCAGCGGTGAGCTGAGCGTCGCCACTACCCGGCCCGAGACAATGCTGGGCGACACTGCCGTCGCAGTTCACCCGGAGGACGAACGCTACCGGAGCCTCATCGGTCGGGACGTTCGCCTGCCGCTGGTCGACCGCCTGATCCCGATCATTGCCGATGACGCGGTGGATCCCGGTTTCGGCTCCGGGGCCGTGAAGGTCACCCCGGCACACGATCCGACTGACTTCGAGATCGGGCGCCGGCACGGGCTCCCCAGCATCGACATCATGACGCCGGAAGCCCGAATCAGCTTGGCGGCGCCGCCCCGCTTCCAGGGGCTGGACCGGTACGAGGCCCGCCGCCGAGTGGTAGCGGAGTTCGAGGCGGCCGGTCTGCTGGAGCGGGTGGAACAGCATCGCCATGCGGTGGGGCACTGTTACCGCTGCGACACGGTGATCGAGCCTCGGCTGTCCGATCAATGGTTCGTCCGGATGGAACCTCTCGCCCGGCCCGCGCTCGCAGCATACCGGGACGGCACGCTACGGTTCGTGCCGGAGCGGCGGGGCGACGATTACTCGGCCTGGCTGGAAGGCATTCGCGACTGGTGCATTTCCCGCCAGCTCTGGTGGGGACATCGCATCCCGGTCTGGTACTGCGAGGCACCCGGTTGCGGCAAGACCAGCGTCAGCCGTACCGATCTGGAGGTGTGTCCCTCCTGCGGCGGCCCCGTCCGTCAGGACGAAGACGTACTGGATACCTGGTTCTCCTCCTGGCTGGTTCCGTTTTCCAGCCTGGGCTGGCCCGCCCGCACTGCTGACCTCGACACCTATTATCCCGGCCACACCATGGTCTCGTCACCCGACATCATCTTCTTCTGGGTTGCCAGGATGATCATGTCCGGTCTCCATTTCATGGGGGAGGTACCGTACCGCGACATTTATCTGCATGGAGTGGTGCGCGACGCTCAGCATCGAAAGATGTCGAAATCACTGGGCAACGGCATCGATCCGCTGGAGGTGGTAGAGCGCTACGGCGCGGATGCGCTGCGCTTTTCGCTCATTTCCGGCATGTCGGTGGGCACCGACGTGATTCTCGACCACAACGATCTGGAGGCGACGTTCGCCCCGAGCCGAAACTTCGCCAACAAGTTGTGGAATGCGGGCCGCTTCATTCTGTCCAATCTGGACGGCACTCCCCGCCCGCTCGCCGGTGCCGGCGGCAACGCGGTGAGGCCCGACGAGCTCACTCTGGCTGACCGCTGGGTCATCGCCCGCTGCGACGCCACCGTGCGAGAAGCGACCGACGCCTACCAGCGCTTTCGCCTGAACGACGCCGCCGGAGCGATTTATCACTTCATCTGGAGCGACCTGGCCGACTGGTACATCGAGCAGGTGAAGCCGCGCCTCTACGGAGATGTTCCCGGGGGCGATGTTGCCCGCGCGGTGCTGTCTCAGACTTTCGATGTGGCTCTTCGGCTGTTGCACCCGGTCATGCCGTTCATCACCGAGGCCCTGTGGCGTCGCTTCCCCGGCCGGCCGGAAGACGCGTCCATCTCCATCGCTCCGTGGCCCCGACCCGATTCGCGGGCCCGGGCACCGGTCGCTCTCGCGCGTTTCGGTCTGGTGCAGGAGTTGGTGAGCGGCATTCGGGTCATTCGTGCGGAATATGGAGTGCAGCCTGCGCAGGCGGTGAGAGCGGTGGTCACTGGAGAAAACCAGGCGACTCTGGCCGCGCTCCGGGAGGAGCGGGCGACGATCGTGAGGCTGGCCAAGCTCTCCGATCTTTCCTTCGAGGAAACCCCCGAGCGCGTCGGCGGCCATGCCGTGCTGTCCGACGGCACTGCGCTCTTCGTTCCCTTGGGCGAAGCCATCGATGTGGGCCGGGAGTGCGGCCGGCTGAGCTCAGAGGTGGACCGCCTGATTCGGCTCGTGGAATCGCAGGAGAAGAAGCTGGGCAACGAACAGTTCGTCTCCCGGGCGCCAACGGAGGTAGTAGAGCGGGAGCGGCAGAAGCTCAGCACCTGGAAGGAGCAACGCGAGGTGCTGCTGAAGAAGCGGGAGCTGCTGGGGTGTGGGTAGTCAGGATGGGAAAGACGGGAAGCACTGGAAAGACGGGAACGTATGCGGTCAGGCAGTATGGCAGCCCGGCGCGCGGCCTTGCCCGCTTTCAGACCTGTCTCTCATACCTTCCCGTCCTTCACGTCTTTCCCGTCCTATCCGTCCTTCTC
>JBJMPB010000440.1:0-2681 GCA_045803455.1 Gemmatimonadales bacterium
AGTTGTAGCAGGTCCCCGCCCATCGAGACCCCGGACGAGGCTCGTTAGGTCCACAACTGCGCACTCACCCGCGCCCGGTGGTCTGGCGCGAATCGTGAGCGGGACCGGCACAAACAGAGCGCGATGGAGCTCCCCTGCTCCGCCGCAAGCCGCCCTTGGAGGGCCGCGATGTCGCCAGTGTCGCAACGCCGTTCCTGCCTGCGTACCATCCTCTTCTGGGCCGCTCCCCTTACATGGCTCGGCTGCAGCGGGGACGGCGGCACCGACGTAGTCCTTCCCTCTCTCAGCGTCTCCACCGCCACCGATGGCGTCGAGCTCGATCCCGACGGATACACGGTCATAATCGACGGCTCCGACACCGAATCCATCGGCGTATCCGCCTCGGTTGTGGTAGAGCGGCTCACCGATGGTCCACATCAGGTCCAGCTCGCGGGGCTTGCGCCCAACTGTTCGGCCCAGGGAGAGAATCCGCAGTCAGTCACGGTCCGCTCCGGCACCACCAGCACCGTCTCCTTCTCCGTCCAATGCAGCGCCACCAGCGGAAGCATCGAAGTGGCCACCTCGACCAACGGCTCTGTGGTGGACCCCGATGGATTCACGCTTCTGGTCGATGCCAATCCATGGGGATCCATCATGCCGGGCGGAACGGCCAATGTTGCCGGGGTAACCCCCGGCTCCCACAGCATTGGTCTCGGCGGCCTGGCTGCCAACTGCCAGGTAGACGGGGAGAACCCCCGCACGATCACCGTGTCGGGCGGTGAGACGGTCCAGGTTCCTTTCAGCGTGACCTGCGCCGATCCAGGACCCGACCCCGGGACGCTCACCGTAGCGGCTACGACCTCCGGCTCGGAGCCGGATCCCGACGGCTATGGCGTGGCGATCGATGGCGGAGCTAGCCAGCCGCTCGGGATCAATGCCGCCATCACGTTGCCGAACATTCCAGCCGCGTCACACCAGATAGAGCTCATCGGCGTCGCGCTCAACTGCACCGTGAGCGGCATCAATCCCCGGAATGTGACGATCGCGGCCGGAAAGACCGCCAGCGTGGCTTTCACGGTGACTTGCTCGGCGCCCAGTCCGGATGCCGGCAGCCTTGAAGTCACCACAGTCACCACCGGTAGCGACCCGGACGACGGATACACGGTTACCGTCGATGGCGGCACGGCGCAGTCCATCGGAGCGAATGCCACCATATCCCTGGCGAACGTGACGGCGGCGGAGCACCAGGTGCGTCTACAGGGAATCGCGGACAACTGCACGGTGCAAGGCGCCAACCCGGTCCGGGTTACCGTCGCGAGCAGCGGCGTGGGCCGAACCGCGTTTCAGCTGACCTGCACCGCCCGGCCACCTCAGCCCGGCACTCTTCGGGTGAACGTCACGACCACGGGCACATCACAGGATGGCAGCTACACGGTAAGCGTGGACGGAGGACCGCCGCTGGCCCTGAGCGGCGGCCGCACCATTCAGAACCTCGCCGCAGGATCGCATTCCGTGTTGCTGGGCGACGTTGCGGCTAACTGCACCGTATCTGGAGCGAACCCGCAGACCGTCAATTTGACCGGGGGACAAACCTCGACGCTCACCTTTGCGGTAAGCTGCGCCGCAACGGGACAATCGGTGAATCTCCGGATTCAGCGGGTATGGCTCTCCCAAAGCACCCAAAACGCGGAGGGAAGTGTCCCGCTGGTACAGTCCCGCGATGGGTTCCTCCGGGTGTTCGTCACCGGGAGCCCCGGGACCCCAATTGCGCCAGCCGTCAGAGTCCGCCTCTTCCAAAGCGGAGCGTTGCTCCAGACGTTGAGCATCCCGGCTCCGGGCAGCTCGACTCCATCGACCATTCAGGAAGGCACTCTCACCAGCTCGTGGAATGTGCAGATCCCGGGCTCGTTGATTCAGCCGAACACCTCGATGCTGGTGGACCTCGATCCAGACAACAGCATCGCGGAGAGCAATGAGAACGACAACACCTTCCCAGCCTCGGGCACGGCCCAGGCGTTGAGCGTGCAGGCGGTGTCACCGGCCATCGTTCGCCTGGTGCCGATCCGGCAGACGGCCAACGGCCTGGTGGGAAACGTCGGCTCGGCCGATCAGGCGCTGGACCTGACCCGCCGGATGTACCCGCTCGGCAACGTCAGCGCCGAAGTGCGTCAGGTGTTCACCGTCCAAGGTCCGCTCCAGCCCTTTAATGACAACAAGGAGTGGAACCAGGTCCTGAGCGACCTGGATGCGCTCCACATCATGGACGACGCGACGGATCGCACATATTACGGCGTGGTGCACCTGGATTACACCTCGGGGATCGTGGGCAACGGCTTCGTGGGTGCGCCAACCGCGCTTGGCTGGGACAATCCGTCGGACATGAGGCGGGTGATCGCCCACGAGCTGGGTCACACCTGGGGACAGCTGCACACGCCATGCGGCACGCCGCCGGGCGTCGACCCGGCTTATCCCTACCACTCCGGCAACATCGGGGTGTATGGCTACGATCTGGGCAACGGAACCCTCAAGACTCCGGGTCAGCCCGATATCATGGGCTACTGCGACAACCCGTGGGTCAGTGACTACATCTATCAGGAGGTGATGACCTACCGCCGCTCGCATCCCCTGAGCGCGCAGGCTGCCGAGGCGGCGCAGCCCTGCATCCTGGTTTGGGGCCGAATTGTGGATGGTCGCGCCATTCT
>JBJMPB010000459.1:0-4528 GCA_045803455.1 Gemmatimonadales bacterium
GGTGAGAAACGCTTCGGGAATAGCCGCCGCCTCCTCGTAGGAAAGTCCCGCGGGAATCGGCAGCGCTTCATCCTGGTGCACCACCACCAGTTCGGCCTGGGCCCCGCCTCCCACCAGTCCCATCACTCGGTCGCCCACCCGCCACTGGGTAACGCCCGGCCGTACTGCCTCTACCTCGCCGGCGTACTCCAGTCCCGGGATGTTGGCCGGCCAGCCCGAAGGTGCAGCGTAATGTCCCCTGCGCTGGATGATGTCCGCCCGGTTCAGCCCGGCGGCGCGCACTCGCACCCGGATGTGCTCCGGCCTGACTTCAGGTTTGGGAACCTCACCGATGCTGATGACTTCGGGCCCACCGGCCCCCTCGTAAATCGCTGCGCGCATAGAGCCCGTAACATACATCGCCATGGCTGAGACCTATTGCGATGCTGCCTCGGGTCACGAATGGCATGGTCCCTATCACGACCGGGAGTACGGCTTCCCGCTTGAGGAGGATGCGGCTCTGTTCGAGCGCCTCATGCTGGAGATCAATCAGGCGGGACTGTCCTGGCTCACCATTCTCAAGAAACGGGAAGCCTTTCGGAGGGCCTTCGGCGGCTTTGCTCCCGAGATTGTCGCCGCGTACGGCAATACCGATCGCAAGCGGCTGCTCAATGACAGCGGCATTGTCCGGAACCGGCTGAAGATCGATGCCGCTATCACCAACGCCCAAAAAATTCTGGAGCTCCAAAAGAGCCACGGCTCCTTTGCCGGCTGGCTGGCCGCTCATCACCCCCGGAGCAGAGAGGAATGGGTCAAGCTCTTCAAGAGCACGTTTCGATTTACCGGTGGAGAGATTGTCAATGAGTTTCTGATGAGCATCGGGTATCTGCCTGGGGCCCATGCCCCCAGTTGCCCGGTGTACCAGCGCATTCTCGAGCTCCGTCCACCCTGGTCAGTGCGAGGCAAATCATGAATCCCACCCGAATTGCCGGCCCCACCGGCACACTGTCGCTGAACGATGGTGGTCGGGGCGGCGGAGTTCCGGTTGTTCTGGCGCATTCGCTGGCCGGAACGTCCGGACACTGGTCTCACCAGCTTCAGCATATGCGCTCGAGCCGGCGCGCGGTGGCGTTCGACTTTCGGGCACACGGGGCGTCCGAGCCAGCCCGGAATCGTGACTATTCGATCGCCGGATTGGCGGGCGATCTCGGCGCGGTAGTTGACGGCTTGGGCCTGAGAAGGTTTGTGCTGGTGGGCCACAGTCTGGGTGGTGGAGTCGCCCTGACGTATGCCGGCGCTCACGCCGATCGAGTGGCGGGTCTACTGCTGCTGGACCCGATCGGCGATGGCACCCAGATCCCTGCCCAGCAGGCCGACTCTTTCCTCCAGGCACTCGAGGCCGATTACGACAGCGTCATCCAGGGATACTGGTCGCAGATCGCCGGACCTAATGCCGCCGTCAAGGACCGCCTGCTGGCAGATCTGCGGGCCACACCGCGGGAGGTGGTCGAGCGGCTGTTTCGCGAGGTCATGCGATTTGATCCTCGTCCTTTATTGGCCGGCTATCGCGGCTCAATCCTGTCCGTGGTGACCCCCCACAACGATGAGCCATTCAGTCTTCATCGCGTGGGCAACGGGTTCCCGCATCGGGTGGTTACGGACACCGGCCACTGGATTCAGCTGGATAAGCCCGAGGCAGTCAATCAGATACTCGATGGGTTTTTAAAAAACGTGAGCGGGGAACAACAGCGCAAGCAGTAAGCGGGGATCTCTAGCTCATAACAACCCTCGTATTCACTGCGGACACCCAGCACGGCCATCCCGCTCACCGTCACGCTTTTGTTTTCCCGCTTACGCTTGGTAAAAAATGTTCACCCACCTCCACGTCCACTCCCACTTCTCCTTCGGCCTCGGCGTGTCCAGCGCGGATGCGCTGGCCGAAGCGGCCGCCCGGCAAGGCTTCCGCGCCCTGGCCTGCTCCGACACTAACGGCGTCTATGGTGCGGTCGAATTCCAGCGCGCCTGTGCCGCCGCCGGCATCCGGCCTATCCTCGGTGCTCACCTGGTGGCGGACGGGCAGGAGGTAGTCGCACTGCCAACCGATGAGCGCGGGTGGGGCGCATTGTGCCGGGCAATAACCCGAATTCACTGGAGCAACCAATCCAGCGAAGCCGGGAGGGACGCGCCGGTGGAGAAGGGCGCGCAAGGGGTGGAGCGGAAAGGTTGTCAGGCGCGACCCGACGAAACTGGCGCGTCCCTCCGGGCGAAGCGGCTCGAGAAACTGCTGGGCTCAGTGGCAACCGACCGCGAAGGACTGATTCTCCTGTCTCGCGATCCCGCATTCCTCGAGCAGACCCTCCGATTAAGTGGACGGGACAATCTCTACGCCGAGCTCCGCCCGGGTAGCCAGCGCCACGAGATCATGGCAGCCGCACGGCGATTGGGCTTGCCAGTGGTGGCCACCAACGGAGTAGTGGCCGCGGATGCCGAGGAATGGAGCCGCCACCGACTGCTTCGCGCCATTGCGCTCAACACCACCCTCTCAGCCCTTCCCGCAGCCGAGCTCTGGCCGCAGCGGGCGTGGCTCTGCCCCCCTTCCGAGCTGGCCCGTCATTTTCCCGATTGTCCTCAGGCATTATCTGCCGCGGAGGAAATCGCCGAGCGGTGCGGCTACACCATACCGATCGGAAACCGCACGGTTCCTCCCCGCACTGCCGATACAGCGGGAGCCTTCGATCAGCTTCGGGCCTTGACGTTGGAAGGGGCCCGCCGGCGCTATCCAGCCATTACCCCCGAGCTGCAGGAGCGGCTGGATCTGGAGCTCGGCATCATCGGCCGCAAGGGATTCGCCGATTACTTCCTGGTGGTCCGCGACATCGTGTATCACGGGCCGACTCATTGCGGCCGCGGCTCGGTCGCCAACTCGGTCGTGAGTTATTGCCTCGGGATTACCCACGTCGATCCGATTGCCTCCAAGCTCGTATTCGAGCGCTTCCTCAATTTGGAGCGCAGCGATCCTCCCGACATCGATCTCGACTTTCCCTGGGATGAGCGCGATCAGGTGCTGGAGTACGTCTTCCGGCGCTATCCCCGGCTTCACTCCGCCATGGTGGCCAATCACAATTGCTTCCAGGCTCGAGGTGCGCTCCGGGAAGTGGCCAAGGTGCACGGCCGGCCGGCCGGCGAGATCCGGGAGGTGACACGCCGCATTCCATTCTTCGAAGATGGAGAACGCCGGCTGCCCGATCTGATCGCGACGCATCCCAACTTCCGCGGGCTCAACCTGGCAAGCCAATGGGAGGAGTTTGCCCGGACAGCAGAGGGCCTCGTCGGTCTGCCCCGGCACCTGTCGGTGCACGCCGGCGGCGTGGTTATCACTCCCACACCTCTGACGGATTACGTCCCGGTCGAGCCGGCCACCAAGAAGCTGGAGTGCAATCCGGAGCTGGTGGTGCCGGTCATTCAATTCGAGAAGGACGGCACCGAGGATGCCGGGCTGGTCAAAATCGATCTTCTGGGCAATCGCTCGCTGGCAGTAATCCGGGACGCCATCGACGCGGTCCATGGCCACACCAATCATCGGATCGATTACACCTCGTCCACCGCCGGCGATGATGCAGCCGCCAAAGCCCTGTTCCGGACCGGCCAAACGATGGGCGTGTTCTACACCGAGTCTCCAGCCTCGCGGCTGCTCTGTGCCAAGAGCCGGGCCGACAGCTTCGAGCTGCTGGTGCTCAACACCAGCATGATCCGGCCGGCATCGAACAAGTACATCCAGCTCTATCTCGAGCGGCTGCGCAACCACGCTCCCTACGAGCCGCTCGATCCCTCGCTGCGGGATACGCTGGCCGATTCCTTTGGCATCATGGTCTATCAGGAAGATGTGGTGAACGTCTGCACCACCTTTGCCGGGATGTCTCCGGCCACTGGCGACGGGCTCCGCAAAGCTCTCTCCAAGAAGCGTCCGGCCAAACACCTTGGTGCCTATGCCGAGGAGTTCTTCACCGGGGCGTTGCGCCTGGGGCGCGACCCGGAAGCGGCCAAGCGCGTCTGGGACATGATCATGTCATTTGCCGGATACAGCTTTTGCAAGGGCCACTCCTGTTCATATATCCAGATCGCGCAACACTCCTGTGCGCTCCGGGCCCATCATCCGGCGGAGTTCATGGCAGCGGTGCTGTCCAATGGCGGCGGGTACTACCAACCTTTCGCCTATGTGGCGGAGGCCAGGCGTATGGGGCTCAGAATTCTTCCGCCCGATATCAATGCCAGTGAGTTCCGGTGCACCGGCAAGGAGCGGGATATCCGGATCGGTCTCCAATTTGTGAAGGGGCTCTCGGCCGACGCGGTAGAGAGAATACTCGGGGCAAAGCGCTTCACCAGCATCTTCGATCTTCGCGCCCGGACCAGAATCACGCCCGGCGATCTGCGCCTCCTGATCAAGGTCGGTGCTCTCGACTCCATCGCGCAGGGCTGGACCCGGCCGATGATGCTGTGGATGGTGGATTCAGCGGGGAACCTCCTTTCCGACTGGTTCGATGATCTCCCG
>JBJMPB010000467.1:0-3336 GCA_045803455.1 Gemmatimonadales bacterium
ACGGCCGGGGCACCAACAAGCCGTGGCTGCTCGAGAACGCCGATCCCGTCACCAAGATCACGTGGCACTCGTGGGTGGAGGTGAGTCCCGAGACCGCGAAGACCCTGGACATCCGGAACGGGGAGATCCTCCGGCTCACCAGCGCCGCCGGGGCGGTCGAGGCTCCGGCCTATGTCCATCCGGGGCTCCATCCGCAGGTGGTCGCGATGCCGCTGGGCTTCGGCCACACCGAGTACGGGGCCTTTGCCCAGGGCCGGGGCGTCAACGCGCTCGACCTGCTCGGTGCCCCGGCGGACGACTTCATGACGTATGTCTCCACCCGGGTCACGCTTACGAAGACCGACGGCTTCCGGAAGTTGGCCACCGTCGAGGGCGTGCCCCGCCAGCTCGGGCGCGGCATAGCGGACGGCATCTCGCTTTCCGCGGCCAAGCGGGGGCTCACGGTGGAGCAGGCGTACCTGGAGCTGCAGGAAGGCAAGGAAGAGGTCAACACCGAGCAGGAGCTCGAGGCGCTGAAGGGCTGGTCCGCCGCGCAGTTCCAGGCCACGCGGCACGGGGACTATGCCCGGGAGCAGCCCCAGTGGGCCATGGCGATCGACCTGGCCAAGTGCACCGGCTGCCAGGCCTGCGTGACCGCCTGCTACGCGGAGAACAACATCCCGACCGTGGGAGAGACCGAGATCCTCAAGGGCCGGGAGATGACCTGGATCCGGCTCGAGCGGTACTGGGAGGGCGGCGAACACCCCGGCGAGCCGGTGTCGGCCCGCTTCATCCCGATGCTCTGTCAGCACTGCGCCAACGCGCCCTGCGAGCCGGTCTGTCCGGTGTACGCGGCGTACCACACCGCCGACGGCCTCAACGGGCAGGTGTACAACCGCTGCGTCGGCACCCGCTACTGCGCCAACAACTGCCCCTACAAGGTGCGGTACTTCAACTGGTACAAGTACAACGAGTCGGCCTGGCCGGCTCCGTTGCATCTGCAGCTGAACCCGGATGTGACGGTGCGAGCCCGCGGGGTCATGGAGAAGTGCACCTTCTGCATTCAGCGGATCCGGGGAGCGCAGAACAACGCCCGGCTGGAAGATCGGCCGCTTCGGGATGGCGAATTCACCACCGCCTGCGCCCAGGCTTGTCCGTCCGATGCCATTGTCTTCGGAAATCTCACTGACTCCGCCAGCAGGGTGGCTCGCCTGCGCCAGGATAATCGCGGGTATCGCGTGCTCGAAGACCTCAACACTCGTTCGGCAATTACCTACCTGGCCAAAGTCACCCTGCCGGACGAGGCGTAATCATGGCTGTCGCTACTTCGGCTCCCAGAGTCGTACCGGAAGGTCATCCTACGGGGACGCAAGCGGATGTTACCCGCGACGTGGTCGCGACCCTCGGGCCGGCCAGCCGGGGGTACGTGCTTCTCCTGCTGGGAGCGGTGTCCCTCTTCCTGATCGGCATCCTGACGTTCCTGATGCTGATCAAGGATGGTCTGGGGCACGCCGGCTACAATCCGCCGATCTTCTGGAGCGTGTACATCACCACCTTCGTGTTCTGGGTGGGCATCGGCCACGCGGGCACCCTGATTTCGGCCATTCTCTTTCTCTTCCGCTCGCCCTGGCGCACCGCGGTGTATCGCTCGACCGAAGCCATGACGGTGTTCGCCGTCATGACCGCCGGCCTGTTCCCGATCATCCACATCGGGCGGCAGTGGATCTTTTACTGGCTTCTGCCGTACCCGAACCAGCGCTTCCTCTGGCCCAACTTCAAGTCGCCGCTGATCTGGGACGTGTTCGCGATCTCGACCTACCTCACCGTCTCGACGACGTTCCTGGTGTTTGGTCTGCTCCCCGACATCGCCGCCGTCCGAGACAAGGTCTCCGGCTGGCGCAGGACGGTCTATACTCTGACCGCGGCCGGGTGGCGCGGCACCGACAATCAGTGGCGTCACTACTCCAGGGCCTATCTATACCTGGCTGCTCTGGCGACCCCGCTGGTGCTGTCGGTGCATTCGGTCGTGTCGTGGGACTTCGCCGTCGGCATCGTGCCCGGCTGGCACGGCACCATCTTCGCCCCTTACTTCGTCGCCGGTGCCATCTACTCCGGCATCGGCATGGTGCTCACCCTGATCATTCCGCTGCGGCGGGCACTCAAGATCGAGCACATGATCACCGAGTACCATTTCGACAATCTGGCAAAGCTGACCCTGCTGACCGGATCGATCCTGCTCTACGCCTATGGGATGGAGTATTTCATCGCCTGGTATAGTGGAAACCCGTTCGAGCAGACCACCTTTTTCCGGCGAGCATTCGGGCCCATGTGGTGGGCCGGCTGGACCATGATCATCTGCAATGCGTTCGTGTCCCAGCTGCTCTGGTTCAGAAAGATCCGGACCAACATCACCGCCCTGTTCGTGATCTCCATCTTCATCAACATCGGGATGTGGTTCGAGCGCTACGTCATCATCGTCTCGTCGCTGAGCAACGACTACGTGCCCTGGGCCTGGGGCATCCTGAATCCCACCTGGGCCGACTGGGGGATTCTGGCCGGCTCCTTCGGCTGGTTCGGGATGTGGTTCATGTTGTTTGCCAAGGGGTTTCCCATCGTGGCTATCCAGGAGATCAAGGAGATGATCCCCATGCCGCGGCTCCGCGGGAGTCACCACTGATGGGTCTGCTCACGCGCGCCAAGCGCATGCCCGGGCTCCTGGCCTCCTTCATCCATATCGATGCTGCGGTGGATGCCATCCGCGGGCTGCGGGCGATGGGCTACCGGAACCTCGTGGTGTACAGCCCGTCACCCAATCACGAGCTGGAGGAAGCCCTGAATCACCGGGTGAGTCCGGTGCGGCTGTTCACGTTGATCGGGGGGCTCACCGGGTGTGCCGCCGGATTCGGGATGACGATCTGGATGTCGTATGACTGGCCGGTGCTGGTGGGCGCAAAGCCGATCGCTTCGATCCCGCCCTACGTCGTGATTGCCTTCGAGCTCACCATTCTCTTGGGAGCGCTCAGCACCGTTGCGGCGGTGGGGTTGTTTTCAGTGCTCCTGGGTAAGCGGGGAGTCGCCTACGATCCCCGCTACAGTGACGACCAGATCGGCATCTTCGTTCCCGCCGGCAGCGATGACATGGGCCGGGTGGAGAACCTGCTGCGGTCGGCCGGTGCCGTCGAGGTTCGTCATGAAGCGGCTTGAAACGCTGGCGCTGACCCTGCTGACGCTGATGTGCGGTGCCTGCGATTACTACTACTATCGCATTCCATCCCCGGACGATCTCTGGCACATCATTCCCTGGTTCGACCACATGATTCACGCCCGGTACATTCGTCCTTACGAGACGCAGAACGT
>JBJMPB010000488.1:0-5259 GCA_045803455.1 Gemmatimonadales bacterium
CGTGGCGGCATCAGGGGAGAGTCAAGGCTCGAGAGTCCAGAGTCAAGGGCAAGCGGGCATCTCTCTTGACCCTGGACCCCGGAACTTCGACCTTAGCGAATGCTGGGTCTTCTCAAGCTGATTCAATCGATCATCAAGACGCTGCACTCTGCCGGGACTCCGGGGCAGGTGGCTGCCGGCATGGCGTTGGGCTCCGCCCTGGGTCTCACCCCGCTGATGAATCTGCACAATCTGGTGATCTTCTCCCTGCTGGTCCTGCTCAATCTGTCCTTTGGTGGAGGAATGCTGGGCTGGATGCTGTTTGTTCCGTTTGGTTTTCTGCTCGACCCGGTTTTTGACGGCATCGGCCTGCGCCTGCTGGGCGCGCCGAGTTTGCGGCCGCTCTGGACCGACTTGACCAACACACCGATCATGCCCTACACCAACTTCAACAATACGGTTGTGCTCGGGAGCTTCGTGGGTTGGCTGGTTCTGGCGGTGCCCATTTTTTTTGCCGCCCGGTACGGGGTGACAAAGTACCGTGCCACCATCGGCGAGCGGGTGCGTCAGTCTCGCTTTTACCGGGCAGTTACCGCCTCGCAGGTTTATAACCTGTACAAGATGTTCCGCCCATGAATGTCAAGGTGTTTCGCTGGAAAGCAATCGGGCCTTTGCTCCTGCTCTTCCTCCTGCTCGGTGTTGTGGTCTGGATTTTCGCCGAGCCGGTGGCGCGGGAAACGACCGAGGAGGCGAGTACCGAGCTGCTGGGAACAGAAGTAGACCTCGGCAAGCTCGACCTGCTCCCGCGGCAGGCGTCGGTCGAGCTGCGGGCGCTGCAGATCGCCGACCCGTTTGTGCTGACTCGAAACCTCCTCGAGGCAGACGCGATCCGGCTCAAGCTCAATCCTGCGGCTCTGGCCGAGAAGAAGATCGTGATCGAGAACTTCACTCTTAGCGGCATGCGTTTCGGGACTCACCGCAAGACGCCTGCGCGCCCACCCAGCGGGAAGGGATTTACGCCTCAGGTCTACCGGGCCATACAGCAGTGGACCGATCAGTTCAAAGTTCCGCTGCTCTCGTTGACGCCGGTGGACACCATCCGGCAGCTGGTTCTGCATCCCGATCAGCTCACCACGGTGAAGCAGGCGGAGCGCGTGCTGGCTCGGACGGATTCGACTCGCAAGGATCTGGAGCAGACATTCAGCCGGTTGGATATTCGTCCTACTATCGATTCCGCTCGAGCGTTGGTGCAACGCCTGGCCGCTACCGATCCCAAAACCCTTGGCCTCCAGGGAGCCCGGCAGGCGGTCCAGTCAGTTCAGCAGTCCTTGAACGACGTCAGCGCCGCACGCAAGCGAGTGGACTCCCTGGAGCGGAACGCCAGGGCGGCGGTAACCTTTCTGGGCCAGGGAGTCGAGCTGGTCCAACAGGCCACGCAACAAGACATCGACTTTGCCAAGTCCCTGCTGAAGCTCCCGACGTTCGCCGCTCCCGACATCGGCAATGCCTTGTTCGGGAAGGTCAGCATCGACCGCTTCAAGCAGGCGCTCTACTGGGCGGAGCTGGCCCAGAAGTACATGCCGCCGGGGCTGCTGCCTCGCCCTAGGCCTGGGCCACAGCGACTTCGGGCCGCGGGATCCACCATCGACTTTCCCAAGGCAAACGAGTTTCCCCAGTTCTTGTTGCAGCAGGGCTCGATCGACTTCGCCATCGGGGGCACCAGCCCAGTCCGCGGCGCTTACGCGGCAAGTGTCCAGGGACTCACCTCGGCGCCGGCGCTGTACGGTCGACCCGCGGTCATTTCCGTGGGACGCCGCGCGGAGGGCTCAGCGGTAGCCGCGGTGGATATCGGGGCCGTGATCAATCACCTCACCTCGCGGACTCACGACTCGGTGAATGCCCGGCTCCGGGGGATCAAGTTGCCCTCCTTCGATCTGCCTGGCCTTCCTTTTCGGATGACGCCGGGGATCGGCTCTGCTGACCTCGTGTTCAGCATGCGAGGTTCCGCGCTGTCGGGTCGGTGGGCAGTGCGCTCGAACAGGGTGGCCTGGACCGCCGACACCGCCGGACGGAAACCGAATGACATCGAGCGGCTGGTCTGGCGTGTCATCGGCGGGCTGAACGATTTGAGCGTGGTGGCCCAGCTGGGAGGAACCTTTTCCGCACCCCAGCTCTCGATCGCGAGCAACCTCGACCAGGCAATCTCGCAGCGGCTCAAGGCCGTGGTCGGAGAAGAGGTCGCTCGAGCCGAACGGATGGTTCGGACCAAGGTAGACAGCCTTGTGGCCGACAAGGTGAAACCGGTCAAGCGGCAAGTCGCCCAGGTTCAGGCCCAGGCAACCCAGCGAATTGCGGGAGAACGCCAACGCCTCGACAAGGTCGAGGCCGAGCTGAATGCCCAGCTGAAACGAATGACTGAGGGGCTGGCTCCGGGCCTCGAGTTGCCCAAAATCAAACTTTGAACAGGCCACTGAGCGCTCCGGGAATGCCTTGGCCTCTAGTGAAGATGGCCTTCGGACTCTAGACTCTAGACCCTGAGCTCTAGAACTTGGACTCTAGACTCTCGGTTCCGAGACTCTTTTCCTATCCCGAGATCAGCGACCTACATCAATGCATATCGGAGTCCCCAAAGAGACTTCGCCGGGCGAGCGCAGAGTCGCGCTGGTTCCGGAGTCTTGCAAGAAGCTTGTGCAGCTGGGCTACACTGTCGCGCTCGAGGCCGGGGCAGGGGAGAGTGCGGGTTTCTCGGACTCGGCCTATCGCGAGGTCGGGGCTGGCATCGAGGCTGATCCCGCGGTGGTGCTGGCCTCCGCCGATCTCGTGCTGAAGGTGAACGCCCCGCAGAGCCGCAACGGACGGGGAGATGAGGTTCAGTGGATGCGTCGTGGCAGTGTCTACCTGGGGTCGTTGATGCCGCTGCGAAACCTGGGTGCGGTCCGTGCCCTCGCTGAACGCGGGGTGACCGCATTCTCCACCGACGCGATCCCTCGCACCACCCGGGCTCAAACGATGGACACGCTGTCGTCGATGGCGAACATAGCCGGATATAAGGGTGCGCTCCTGGCCGCTACCGAGCTGAACAAGTACTTCCCCATGCTGATGACCGCCGCCGGTACCGTGCCTCCGGCAAAGGTGTTCGTGATCGGAGCCGGTGTAGCCGGTCTTCAGGCCATCGCTACGGCGCGACGGCTGGGCGCGCACGTGTTCGCCACCGACGTCAGGCCCGAGGTCAAAGAGCAGATCGAGAGTGTCGGGGCGAAGTACGTGGGGATCGAGCTCAAGGACGCGGCCTCCGCTGGTGGTGGGTACGCCAAAGAGTTGAGTGAGGAGGACCGGACTCGCCAGCAGGAGCTGCTCGCGGCGCAGTGCAGCCAGTCGGACGCGGTGATTACCACCGCGCTTATCGGGGGAGTCTTCGCGCCCCGCCTCATCTCAGCCGAGATGGTGCGGTCAATGCGGTCCGGGGCGGTCATCGTTGACCTGGCGGCAGAGGGCGGAGGCAACTGCGAGTTGTCCCGTCCCGGCGAAAGGGTTCTGGCTCACGGCGTCACCATTCTGGCGCCGCTCAACCTCCCTTCCTCCATGCCGCTCCACGCCAGCCTGCTCTTCTCCCGGAATCTCACAGCTTTTGTGCAGGCCTTCACCAAAGAGAACCGGTTTCAGCTCGACCTCAGCGACGTCATTCAACAGGGTGCGCTCATCACTCACGACGGGGCGGTGAAGCACCAGCGTACCCAAGAAGCCCTGCAGAAGGCGGGATCATGACGCAAACGCTCGATTTCTGGTCCATGATGTTCGTCTTCGTTCTCGCCTCCTTTATTGGGGTGGGAGTGATCCGACGGGTCTCCCGGCTGCTGCATACTCCTCTGATGTCCATTACCAACGCCATCTCCGCCATTGCCGTGGTTGGCTCGATCATCGTCACCGGGGCCGACTATCCCCAGGGAATTCGCATCCTGGGTGCTATCGCGCTCTTCGCCTCGATGACCAACATCGTGAGCGGCTTCCTGATCACCGACCGGATGCTCAAGATGTTCAAGTCGGAACGGAAGCCGGCCGACCGCAAATGAGCCACGGCATCGTGCAGCTCGCCTATCTGGTCGCGACGGTGCTGTTCATCTTCGCACTGCACTGGATGAACACTCCGGCCACTGCCCGGAACGGCGTGTACGCCGGCGTCGCGGCCATGACCATCGCCATCGTCGTCACCTGGGCTCAGCCCGAGGTGGTACACCATGGCTGGATCGTCCTGGCTATTGTCGCTGGGTTCGTGGTGGGCGTTCCGCTCTCCCGGGTTCCGCTGACCGCCGTTCCGCAGCGGACCGCCCTGTCCCACGCCTTTGGCGGTCTTGCCGCGGGCCTGGTGGGCACCGCCAAGTACTATCTCTGGTTCTCGGAAGGACCGGAGAACCTCACCACCTTCCGGATGGTAGCCATCATCGTGGAAGTGGTGCTGGGCTTCCTCACCTTCACCGGCAGTCTCATGGCGGCCGGAAAGCTGCAGGAAGTGAAGTGGATTCCCCAGCGACCCGTCACCTATCCGTTCCAGAACGTGAGCAACCTGGCCCTGCTCGCCGCAGCCGTGCTGGCCGGAGTTCTGCTCACGATGCATCCCGCAGCCGGTTGGGCGCCGAAGGTGTTCCCGATCATCATCGTTCTGGCGCTGGCGTTCGGCGTGCTGTTGATCATTCCGATCGGCGGCGCCGATATGCCAACGGTGATCGCGATCCTGAATTCCTATGCCGGCCTTGCAGCCGTTGCGATGGGATTCGTGCTGGACAACAAACTCCTGATTACGGCGGGCGCCCTGGACGGCTCGAGCGGTTTGATCCTGGCCATCATCATGTGCCGGGCCATGAACCGCTCCTTTACCAACGTGTTATTCGGCGCCTTCGGACAGACTCAGCCGGCAAAGGCGGGAGGAGACCAGAAGGAATACAAGTCGGAGACCATCGAAGGCGGCGCACAGGTCCTGGAGCAGTCCAATCTCGTGGTGATCGTTCCGGGGTACGGCATGGCCGTGGCTCAGGCTCAGCACAAAGTGCGCGAGCTTTACGATCAGCTCAAGAAACGCGGTGTCACCGTCAAGTTTGCGATCCATCCAGTGGCAGGTCGAATGCCGGGGCACATGAATGTCCTCCTGGCCGAGGCCGACATCCCCTACACCGACCTGGTGGAGATGGACGAGATCAATCCTGAAATGCCACAGGCCGATGTGGCCCTTGTGGTGGGGGCAAACGACGTGGTTAATCCGGCCGCGCGCACGGACCGCAGCAGTCC
>JBJMPB010000548.1:0-3286 GCA_045803455.1 Gemmatimonadales bacterium
AAAGCAGCCGCTATCAGGGGTCCTGGACCGGCGTATTCATGTCGCGCAGTACCGACGGCTTCGTGCCCAACGAGCGGCTCGCGCTCACCCTGGACAACGGAATGAAGGGAACGGCGCGGGTGAGCGAGACCCACTTCGACAGCCGAGATCCCGACGCCACTCGGATCCTCATTACCGGTACCGGCCCCTTCGCCTGAAGCGAGCGGCGTTACCCACTGGAGTCAGTGTGCCCAAACGGAATTACAATTTCGAGAAGCGGCAGAAGGAATTGAACCGGCAGCAAAAGCAGGAGGAAAAGCGCCAGCGTCGTCGGGAGCGATCCGAATCTTCACCCGAGGAGGATGCGAAAGCCGAGGAGGCGCCGGCGGAAACGCCTCGCGCCCACCAGCGCCTTAGCGGCACCGGTGAGCGCGAAAGCTGAATCGGTCGGGTGATGCTCCCGCGTTCTTATCGTCCCGCCAAATCCGGCTGATATTTCAGCTGCTTCAAGGTTCCCGCCAACAGCTGAACCTTTGCAGCGTCCGCCGCCCCAGTGACGTCGGATTCCAGCTGCGACACCAGCCTGGCCAGCGCCGCGCTCTGGCTGGCGCCGGCTAACTTCTCCGCCGATGCCAGCTCAGCCCGGGCAGAGGCGATCTTCGACGGGTCCAGCCCATTCGACCGCTCCAGCTGATCCAGGTAGGCCCGGGCCAGGGAATATGAAGCCGGCCAGCTGAATTTGACCTGCCCCTGAGTGTTGAAATAGTCCAGCTTGACCGACTTGGCTGCGTCGATCTCGTTCTGAGTCAGGAACCCGCTGGGCTGCAGCTCGAACACATCGAGCCCGCGGGTGATCTCCGAGCCATAGATATAGCCGTTGTACCAATAGGTGCTCCAGTAGCCCCCCAGCTCCAGTTTCTCGGGGTCGAGCGGCCCCCGGTCGAAATAGGCGATCTCCTTCGGGTGCTTGGGATCGGTCCAGTCGAACACGGAGACGCCGCCCTGATACCAGGCCTGCGCCATGATGTCGCGTCCCGGAATCGGGATGAGCGATCCATTGTGCGCTACGCAGTTCTCCGATGGCAGCTGGGGTGCCGACATCTTGTAGTAGCTCTGGAACTGCATGGATGACGGCCCGCTCAGGGTGAAGATGGCGTCTGCGCCCCACTCCTTCGGGTCGGTCTTCCGGCACTTGGGCTGTACGCCGCCGCCCCATTCATCGGAAAACAGGATCTTGCTCCCACTGTTGTTGAAAGTGGCCGAGTGCCAGTAGGAGAAGTTGGAATCTGACGCTGCGGCAAGCCGCTTCGGATGCGCCGGGTCGGTGATATCGAGCAACAGACCATATCCGGCACAGGCACCACCGGCTCTTCCGATGCCAGGGTAGAGAGTGATGTCATGGCACTGAGTGGGGCCGGCGGTTGAGTCCGGCTCCTGCGCCATTTGGGCCTTCATCGCTGAGTCGACCATCGCTGGAAGTGCTTGCCTGAGCGCCGCGCTGTCTGCGGCAGTGGGTGCACCGGTGCCCCCTCGCGCCTTGACGGTGCGGCTCAGCAGCTCGGTCACGTCCTCCGGCTGAAGGACCTCCTCCTTCCCGTGGATCACGGCAATGAATCCACCATGGGCCTTGGCTTCCGAGACGGCCTTGGCCTGCTCGAGACTGTCCTCCCGGGTCTCACCGTGCGTAGGTGGCGCCACTAAGTCCTGAAAAATCCGAGGCGAGCTCACGATGCGGGCCTGGTCCGGGTGGGACAACGGAATCTTGATGACTTCGATCCGGAACAGAGCCGTGTTGGGGTCCTTGGGCGCTATGACGCAGCCCGGCATCTCGGCCGGCGACCGTACCGGCGCCTGACCAGAGATGTAGACGTAGACGTTGTCTTTGTCCTTGGGATCTACCAAGAGTGAGTGGGTGTGCGACCCGCGGCAGGTCTGCACATTGCCCACGTTCTTCGGATGAGCGATATCGCTGATGTCGAAGATCCGAAGTCCTCGGAGCCGCTGCTGACTCACGGTGTCCTCAATCCCCTGAGTCCCGCAGTCGAGCCGGGCGGTCAGGTTCTCCCCCGAGACAAAGAGCAGGTTGCGATACACCGACACGTCGCTCTGGGAGCCGGGGCACACGTAGGCGGTCTCCAGCTTCGGCTTCCGGGGATCGCTGATGTCCCAGACCTGATAGCCGTTGAAGCTGCCCTGCACCGCGTAATGCCCGGTGAAGGCCAGATCGGAGTTGATTCCCTGGAGGAACTGTTTCGACGGCGGCGTGGACGAGGCCAACCGCAGATTCCAGATCGCCTGTCCGGCGTCAGTCTTGCCCGGCTTCAGCCCCACCCGTGGATCCGGCGTCGGTGGCTGGGTGGATTTGCTCTGGGCCGGCACCGGAGCGCCGGCCTGATTGGAGCCCGAGTGCGAGCACCCGGCAAGGGCCCCTACACCTACGGCGACTGACAACGCAATGAGCTTGGCTGATGCCATGCGAACCCCTTGAATAAGGACGATTCCTACCCTCTTCCCCTCTTCCTCGCCTCCCGGCTTCCCCGCTTTTCTACCTTGTCGCCAGACTGGGAGATGTGGCCAGCTGCTTCACCGTGCCGGCCAGGAGCCGCACCTTGCCCCCGTCGCCGGCTCCACTGGCCTCGGACTCCAGCCGGGAAACCAGCGGGGTCAGCATCTGCTGCTCGTCGGCTCCGGCGGCTTTCTCGGCCTTTGCCAGCTGCGCGCGCGCATCAGCGATCCGAGCGGCGTCCATGCCCTGCGACCGCTCGAGCTGATCCAGGTAGGCCCGGGCCAGTGAGTATGTCGCCGGCCAGCTGAACTTGACCTGTCCCTGAGTGTTGAAGTAGTCCAGCTTGACCGACTTGGCTGCGTCGATCTCGTTCTGGGTCAGGAAGCCGCTGGGCTGCAGCTCGAACACATCGAGCCCGCGGGAGATCTCCGAGCCATAGATGTTGCCGTTATACCAGTAGGTGCTCCAATACCCGCCGCTGGCCATCTCGGTTGCATCCACCGGACCGCGGTCGAAGAAGGCGATCTCCTTCGGGTGCTTGGAATCGGTCCAGTCGAAGACCGAGAGCCCGCCCTGATACCAGGCCTGCACCATGACGTCGCGGCCCGGAATTGGAATCAGCGAGCCGTTGTGAGCGACGCAGTTTTCCTGGGCTGTCTGCGGAGCGGGCAGCTTGTAGTAGCTCTGGAACTGGAGCTGCTGCCGGTTGGCGATGGAGAAGATCGCGTCGGCGCCCCACTCCCGCTTGTCGGTAGCCCGGCACTTGGGCTGACCGCCCCCGCCCCACTCGTCGGAGAAGAG
>JBJMPB010000206.1:0-3090 GCA_045803455.1 Gemmatimonadales bacterium
AGGGGCGCGCTGCGCCCTACCCCGACTTCCAGTTTCCCCAAACCGCCAGCGAGGGACTGGCGCCACCGAACTGGCAGCCCCGTTTCCCCGATCACCTCTACGTAGCGTTCACCAACGTCGTAGCGTTCAGCCCCACCGACACACTCCCACTGACCCATCGCGTCAAGGGATTGATGGCGATCCAATCGATGATCTCCCTCGGGGTCCTCGCAGTGGTGATCTCCCGGGTGATCAACATCCTCCCCGCTTGAAGACCGGATCAAAGATCACCCCTACCACAAGCGGATCCACGGCTCGGCTTTCGGTCCGCTCGGCCAGGACCCGCACGCTCGCGGTGGACAATATTGCGTGGCGGCGAGCGGACATGGCGGTACCCGCCTGCCTACTTCGGCGCTCCGTCGTCCGCGTTCGACTCGGATCCTTCGTCGGTTCGGCGCTGCCGCCCGAGGTTCACGGCGCCGAGGAGTAGGTGGACGCCGAGGCCGAGGATGACCAGATCGAGGAGCATCTGGATCATGACCAGGACGCGTGCCGTCTGGCTCGTGGCGGTGATGTCGCCAAACCCGACAGTGGAAAAGACCGTGATCGTGAAGTAGAGAGAGTCGGTCCGGGTCAGCGAAGCCGTGCTGAAGTTTGCAGGGTTATCCTGTGCTAGCACGATGTATGCCGCAGCGAACATGACAAGGAAGAGCGGGACGGTGACGGCCAGGCCCTCAACCGCTCGGATACCGGGATACGCGGCGCGAATGATCGCGCGCACCTGCCAGGTCACCACCGCCGAAAAGATCAGCAGCTCGATCGGCAGTGAGATGAAGACGGGAACCCCGTCGAGTTGCGTCAAGGGGGCCGCGTAGAACAAGCCAACCAGGACCGCGGCGACCAAGGACGAGCGCAGCAGGGTAAGCAGCAACTGACGCCGGAGCTGTCTCCGAGTCAGCCCCGGTTCGGCTCGGCGCACGCGGGCTGAATCATTCATGGGTCCTCCTCACGGGAACTGCGGTACTAGACGGTATGGGGCGACGCCCACGTGACCGAGGACGGAAAGGGCTCGTGGCAGTCTCCTCCAATGGGTGGTCGTCTGTCGGCGTCGATCGCGGGCTTGCCGGTGTGAGCGCCCTAGAGTGCTGAGCCTTGGCGGTACCCGAACCCGGTCGGCCCCGCGTCATACCCGGCTGCGACCGGCGGCTCGGCCTATCCGACATGTGCAGGGAGGCCCTATGGAGCTCACCCCGCTCGTGCGGCGGCTGGGCTGCCTGCGTAGGGGTGAGCACCTGACCGGGTTCCGCCTGCTGGTCGAGGCGGCCTGGCACCACCGCAACGCTACATCGTCGCCAAGCTGCTGCGGGCCCCGCCGACTGCGTCGGGTACGGTCCGGCGCGCGACGCGGACTCGCCCATCGCCGCATCCCACATCCGCACGCTTCCCCTGTCGCCCAGTTCCGACATACGGTGGTCCGAGGACGTCGGCGGAGAACGCACGATCCGCGTGTGGAGTATGCCTGAACGACGACGTGCTGCCCACAATCACCTGCCGACGCTACAACGCGGTACGACGGCTCACCTCGCCTGGCGACACCAGTTCCTTCCCGCTCTCAGAGCCTGTCCACCCCACCGCCTTGCGCGCGCATCGTCCGAGGATCCCACCACGCAAGCGCCAGACCTGAGGCCCCCGCCGGAGCCGCTTGTCTCGGCGCGACGTGTGGAGGATGTCGCAGTGCCCGCGTAGCGTGAGTTTCACTGTGATAGGGAGGCATCATGGCGAACCTCGTTGTGCACTTCGAGATACATGCATCCGAGCCTCAGCGGCTCATCGACTTCTATGCAGAACTGCTGGGGTGGAGGTTCACGCAGTTCGGTGACATGGCGTATTGGGCCATAGACACCGGCGAAGGTTCGATCGGAATGGATGCGCCTGGTCGCGGCATCAACGGGGGCCTCACGCAGCGTCAGGGTTCCGCCCCCGAGCTCGGAGCCCCAGTCAACGGCTGCAATTTCGTCGTCGGCGTCGACGGCAGCGTCGACGAGCTGTTCGCGAAGGGGTTGGGCCTCGGCGGCATCGAGGCACTGCCTCTGGCTGACATGGAGGGCATCGGTCGCGTCGGCTACCTGCTCGACCCGGACGGCAACGTGTTCGGACTCATCTCGCCGGTGCTCTCCGACGGCACGGATGTGATGGCCAACCAGGCCTGAGCCTGCCTGCCGCCGCCACCGTTCAGTGCTCCATGCGTAGGCGATGCCCCCGCAGCCGCGGCAGCTGACCCCGCTGGGAGCCGTACACACGCCCTGGGCGTTTCGCTCCATGCCGTCGCAACCGGGGTGAGCGACCCGGCCGTACACAACAGCCCGACGCGAATCTCGAGACTAGACCGTTGACCTCATAGCGCATGAGCCCCGGCTGCCGGGGAACCCGCCACCCGAATTTAACGCGGTCGTTGACCGAAACCAGTATCCGGGAGGCATTCACGTGAAACGCACCCTCGTCGCCCTTGCCGCTGTCGGGGCCCTGACCGGCGCCTCCCCTGGTCCCGCGCCCGCTGCAACTGCTCGAGTAACGAAGGTGCTCGTGATTATCGAGGAGAACCACTCACTGAATGAGATGCAGTCACAGATGCCCTACGCCTACTCGCTAGCGAAGCAATATGGCTATGCCAGCAACTACACCGCGATCACCCATCCATCCCTGCCTGACTACCTCGCGATTGCTGGTGGGTCAACTTTCGGCGTCACTGACGACAACTACCCCTCCGCCCACAAGATCACCGGCAAATCCGTCTTCAGCGCTGCTATCAATACCGGCAGAACAGCCAAGACCTATAACGAGACTATGCCTGCCAACTGTTACCAGACGAACTCGGGCAGCTACGCGGTCAAGCACAACCCTTGGGCATACTTCGCCTCGACCACCGAGCGCAGTCGCTGTAAGTCCTATGACAAACCCTTCACCACTTTCGCTGGTGACGTGAGCGCAGGAGCGCTGCCCAATGTCGGCATGGTTACCCCGAACATGTGCAACGACGCACATGACTGCTCACTAGCCACGGCTGACAACTGGCTCAAGAACACCATGGCCAAAGTTTTCAAGGGCCCTGAC
>JBJMPB010000601.1:0-5433 GCA_045803455.1 Gemmatimonadales bacterium
CGCCCCACGGGAGTGCTGGAATCCACTCTGATGGCAGCAGCAAACCACAACGCGGCATCCTTCGTTTTACCGGCCGCCTCGGCCCGAAACCCCAGCGCCACCGAGCAGCCGGCGACACCGTCCTCGGCTCGGGTGCGGATCTCATTGCTGCGGCTTCGTCGGACCGCAGCCTGAAACACAGCGAGCGCCTGATCGCAGCCCGAGGTTTCCTGCAGAGCTGTGGCGTACACTCCGAGCAGAGAGTCTACGGTTTCGGCGTCGGGTGCCGCGGCAATGGCTGCGGGCAGGATAGCGACCAGGTCGTTGGCCTGGGCTCCGGGACGGCGCACCACTGCCAGAGCATAGCGGCCAATAGATCGGCTCGGAGCGATCATCCCGAGACCGATGACGGCGGTCTCGAGACGCCTCGTATCACCGGCTCGATCGGCGGCACGCGCGACGGCTTCCAAACCCTCAGCAGCTTCTTCTGCCCGAGTAGGATCTTCGGCGGCAACCCTCAGGTAGGCATAGGATGCGACTTCGAGGCTGCCAGTGTGGAGAGCCGCGGCGGCTACTTTGGCCCACACCCTGGCGTCAGGATCCTTGGCCACGGCAGCCCGATACTGGGCCAGAGCTACGGCGTAGTTACCCTCGCCGTAGGCAGCATCGGCCTGGCGTTCCTGGTCTGCCCCGCCGCCACATGCTGCCAGAGCAGACAAGACTACCGCGCCACCCACCGTCAGCCACCCAGATGTCACTGACCTGCCCGGGTAAGCATCGAGAGGTATGCCTCCACCCGCGCGTTCTCCGGACGGCGAGACAAACAGGACTGCCACACCTCCCGGGCACCGTCCGCATCGCCCGAGAGAAAGTGGGCCAGCCCCAGCGCGGCCTGGGCGTCGATAAAGTTGGGGCGCTCGCGGAGCACCTCCTCCAGCGTATCCCGCGCATCCAGCGGCCGTCCTGCCTCGATCAGTAACCGAGCCAAGCGGTAGCGGAGATCGTGGAAGGCGGGGCCGAGCTCCAGGGCGCGCTCATACTGCTCTATGGCCCGGTTGAGCGCGCCGGCACCAGCGTATGTCTCGGCCAGGTCGGCGTGGCGGTTGGCAAGCTGGGCGGCTACCGGCAGCGGCAAGCCATCAGGGGTCTTTTGATTCACGCTCGAGGCAGCGTGGTTGAATGCTTCCTCCGCCTCATCGGTTCGGCCCAGCTCATTGAGCACCAGCCCGCGATGGATCAGGGCCTCGACGTAATTGGGATTCAGCTCCAGCGCGCGTTCCAACTCCTTCAGGGCGCGCTCCGGTTGTCCCAGCAGCGACAGCGAAACCCCGAGGAGATGGTGCACGTCGGCAAACGCCCGGCCGGAATCGACCACGGATTCGAGCAGATGGACCGCGCCGTAATAATCTTGAACCACGAATCGCTCTCGGGCTCGCGCCAACAGGAGATCAGTCTGCCCGGCCATAAGCCTCCCTGAACCATTGAACGAAACGATGAATGCCGTCAGAGAACGCGATCTTCGGACGATAGCCCAGCACCGCGGTGGATTTTGTGAGATCGGCGGCGGTCTGCTGTACATCGCCCGGCTGCATCGGTCCCCACTCGATCTTCGGTTTTATCCCCAGCGCCGCGGCAATCTCCGCCACCATGACCTCGGTCGGCACCGACCGATTCCCACCCAGGTTGAAGGTCTCGACTCCCACCGGAGCCGTTGCGGTCCACTCCACCGCCGACAGCACACCAGCGATGATATCGTCGCAGTAGGTGTAGTCGCGGGCCTGGGTGCCGTCGCCGAACAGGGTAAGAGGACGGCCTTCCATCATTTTCCTGGTGAAGGCGTGGATCGCCAAGTCGGGCCGCTGTCGAGGGCCGTAGACGGTGAAAAACCGGAGCGACACGGTTTGGAAGCCATAGATCGGCGCCACTGATTGCAGCAGAAGCTCCCCTGCACGCTTGGTGGCCGCGTAAGGTGAAATGGGGACGACGGCCGTCGCGTCTTCGCGAAACGGCACCGGAGTGCTGTCGCCGTAGACCGACGAGGAGGACCCAAAGACCAAGCGCGCCACTCCCGCCTGCCGGGCTGCTTCTGCCACTGCAGCGGTCCCGGTGACGTTGGTCCGGGCGTACCCCACCGGGTCGGCCAGCGAAGGCCGTACCCCCGCCTTGGCCGCGAGATGCACAATGACGGTGTCGGCGGTCAGCAGGGACCGGAGCGCGGTCACGTCCAGCAGATCCAGCTCCCGAAAGGTGAAACCGGCCGGACGTCCGATCTCCGCCAGGTTCCGTTCCTTCATGGCCCGGGGGTAAAACGGATCGAAGTTATCGATGCCGACGACTTCGTCGCCCTGCCGTATCAGCGCCTGAACCAGATGCGAACCTATAAATCCCGCAGCCCCGGTAATCAGGACCCTCGTCACCTGCGGCCCCGGCCGATCCCGTGATAGTCGAACCCGAGCGCGGCCATACGGTCCGGGTCGTACAGATTGCGGCCGTCAATCAGGAGGGGTCTGCGCACCAGCTTTCGAACCCGATCGAAGTCGGGATTGCGATAGACCAGCCACTCCGTCAGCACGAGCAAAGCGTCGACCCCGTGGGCAGCGCTGTAGGGATCGGCGGCATACATGAGGCGGTCGCCGAAGATCAGCCGGGCCGAGTCGGTGGCTTTGGGATCGTGAGTCTGTACCCGGGCTCCGGCATCCAGCAGACCCTCGATGACCGGGATGGCCGGACTCTCCCGCATGTCATCGGTCTCGGCCTTGAAGGCAAGGCCCCAGATCCCGACGCTCTTTCCCGTAAGATCCTGCCCCAGATACCGCAGCGTCTTCTGCAAAACGATCTGCTTCTGGCACTCGTTGACGTGCTCGACTGCCTTCAACACGTCGAGCGAAAGACCGAGATCCTCGGACGTGCGAATCAACGCCTTGACGTCCTTGGGGAAACAGCTCCCGCCGTACCCCGGCCCGGGATACAGGAACGCCCGGCCGATCCGCTGGTCCGAGCCGATCCCCAGCCTGACGTGGTTGACGTCGGCGCCGACCAACTCGCAAAAGAGCGCCATCTGGTTCATGAACGAGATCCGGGTCGCCAGCATTGCATTGGCGGCGTACTTCGTGACCTCGGCCGAGGCGATGTCCATAAAGAGGATGCGATTTCCCCCCTGCCTCGTGAACGGAGCATACAGTTCTTCCATCACCTCTTTCGCTTCATCGTTGTCTACTCCAATCACCACCCGGTCGGGCTTCATGAAGTCCTCGATTGCCGCGCCTTCCTTCAGGAACTCGGGATTGGAGCAGACCGAGAAGGGAATGTCGGTCTCCGCCCGGATGGCAGCCCGGACCTTTTCCGCGGTGCCCACGGGGACGGTCGACTTGGTGACCACGATCTTGGGATCGTTCATGTTCCGGCCCACCGCATGGGCCACTGCCAGGACATGCTTCAGATCGGCCGACCCATCCTCTCCCGGAGGTGTTCCCACCGCAATGAAGATCACCCGCGAGCTCCGCACCGCCGATCCAAGATCCGTGGTAAAAGTGAGCCGACCTTCGTCCTGATTCCGCTTGACCATGGGCTCGAGACCCGGCTCGTAGATCGGGATCTCGTTGCGCTGCAGCCGGGCGATCTTCTCGGCATCTACGTCCACACAGGTGACATCGTTTCCGGTCTCAGCCAGACAGGCCCCGGCCACCAGTCCGACGTAGCCGCTTCCGATCACCGCTACATGCATGTCAGGTCTCTTTCGGGAGTGCGTTTCTGGTATCGACGACCAGCCGGGCGGTGCGCTTGATCATGTGGTAATCCACCGAGCTGTGGTCGGTGACGATCATGACGCAGTCGGCGGCGGCCACGGTTTCGGGTGTCAGTGTCACGGACCGGAACTCCGTCCCGTCTTCCCTGAATTTCGGGACGTGGGGATCAGAGTAGGTCACTCTAGCCCCCTGCCCCTTGAGCAGACGGATAATGTCCAATGCCGGGCTCTCGCGGATATCGTCGATGTTCCGCTTGTAGGCCACTCCGAGCACCAGGACGGACGCCCCTCGCACCGCCTTGCCTTGTCCGTTCAGGGCTTCGGAAAGCTTCCGGACCCAGAACTCCGGCATCTCGGTGTTGACCTCGCCGGCCAGGTCGATGAACCGGGTTTTGTAGTTCAGCCCACGCATTTTCCAGGCGAGGTAATGCGGGTCGATCGGTATGCAATGGCCACCCAACCCGGGGCCGGGCAAGAATTTCATGAACCCGAAAGGCTTGGTGGAGGCGGCCTCGATCACCTCCCAGACATTCACCCCCAGTTTGTCGCACACGATGGCCATCTCGTTGACCAGACCGATGTTGACGCTCCGGAACGTGTTCTCCAGCAGCTTGACCAGCTCAGCCGCTTCGGTGGTGGACACGGACACCAGGGTATCGATAGCCGGCTGGTACAGCGCCACAGCCACCTTGCGACAGTCCTCGGTGATGCCTCCGACCACCTTGGGTGTGTTACGCGTGCCATAGTGTGGATTTCCGGGATCGACCCGCTCAGGGCTGAAGGCCAGAAAGAAGTCGCGACCCACAGCAAGTCCGGTGCTCTCCAGGGCCGGCAGCATGATCTCCCGGGTGGTCCCGGGATAGGTGGTGCTCTCCAGGATGATCGCGTGGCCCCGCCGAAGTCGCTTCTTTACCGCTTCGGTGGCGGCCACGATGTAACTCACGTCGGGGTCTTTGAACTTGGAGAGCGGAGTCGGCACGCAGATCGAAATGGCATCCGGCTCAGACAGCCGCGACATATCCGTGGTGGCACTGAAACGCTCACACTGCTGCTGCAACTGCTTGTTGGTTACGTCCTTTACGTGGGAATGGCCGGCGTTCAACCCGTCCACCACATCCTGGTTCACGTCGAAGCCCAGCACCCGATAGCCGGCCTGCGCGAGCTCCACCGCCAGCGGAAGCCCAACGTAGCCGAGGCCAACGATGCCAAACAGGATCTGGCGTCGCTCGGCCTTTTCGATCAGGTCCTGGGCAATACTCACGGCTCAGTCGCTCACGCGTAGAAAGATTTCACGGCTGCAATCACCGTGTTCTGTTGCTGTTCAGTCAGCTCCGGGTATACCGGCAAGGACAGGACCGAGTCCATGGCGGCTTCCGCAGCAGGCAGACGGCCGGGGTGGTATCCCAGATGGGCAAAGCAGGGCTGCAGGTGGAGTGCCAGTGGATAGTAGACCGCGTGACCTATTCCCTGCCGCTTGAGATGCGCCTGCAGCTCATCCCGCTGAGGGACGCGAATGGTGTACTGATGAAAAATGTGGTCGTTGGCCGGATCGATCGCGGGCGGACAGACCGACGGATGGCCCGTGAACGCCTCGGTGTAGCGTGCCGCATTTCGCTTCCGCGCCTGATTCCACCGCTCGAGATAGGGCAGCTTAGCCAGCAGAACCGCGGCTTGCAGAGTGTCCAGTCGGCTGTTGGTCCCCACCTCCT
>JBJMPB010000609.1:0-6571 GCA_045803455.1 Gemmatimonadales bacterium
GCCGTTTTTCCCCGTGACGGCACGACCGCTGCCGAGTTGGCGCAGGCGGCTGAGCGAGCCGTGCGAGCAGCGGGGAAGTAGAAGCAAAAACCCTTCGGCGAATCATCACCGAAGGGTCTTTGGTCTTGCCTGCCTGCTTCCCCGCCTAATGCCACCCAGCCGCGAGCGGCACCACGTCGCGCGGGTTTTTCTCGTCGCCGAAGAGCAGCCGTCCCTCCCGGAACGTGGCGCCCCGGAGCGTAAAGGCGAGAACTTCGCCCAGCTCCTGCACCAGGAATACTTCGATCTTGTCGCGCACCTCGCGCGGCAGATCCTCCAGGTCCGGCTCGTTGTCCTTGGGCAGAATAATCTTGTTGATGCCTGCCCGAACTGCGCCGAGCACCTTCTCCTTGACGCCTCCGATGGGAAGCACCCGGCCACGAAGGGTGATTTCTCCGGTCATCGCAATGTCGTGACGCACCGGCCTGCCCGAGAGGGTAGACACCACCGCAGACGCCATGGTGACACCGGCAGACGGGCCATCCTTGGGGATCGCTCCGGCCGGTACGTGGATGTGAATGTCCCGATCGAACATATCATCCCGGATCTGCAGCGCCGCCGCGTGTGACCGGGCGTAGGTCCAGGCGGCACGAGCAGACTCCTTCATGACGTCGCCCAGCTGACCGGTGAGGACCAGCTCGCCCTTGCCCCGCATGGTTGACGCTTCGACGAACATGATGTCGCCGCCCGTCGGCGTGTAGTACATGCCGGTGGCTACACCGATTTCGTCTTCGCGCGCCATCTTCTCCGGGTGAACCTTGGGCCGGCCCAGCAGATCGTCCACCTGCTCGCGGTCGATGGTAATTTGCTCCACCTCGCGCGTGGCGATCTTTCGAGCCACCTTCCGGGCCAGCCGTCCAATCTCGCGCTCCAGCTGCCGTACGCCGGACTCCCGAGTATAGCTGGTAATTACCTCGGAGAGCGCCTCATCGGTGATGGTCAATTGCTCCGGGCTCACCCCATTCTCCGTGAACTGGCGGGGAATGAGGTATTTCCGGGCGATCTCCCGCTTTTCCCGCTCGGTATACCCGGCAAACTCGACCACTTCCATCCGGTCCAGCAGCGGCCCCGGGATGTTCTGAATGAAGTTTGCCGTAGCGATGAAGAGCACTTCACTCAGGTCGAACGGCACGCCCAGGTAGTGGTCCACGAAGGTATCGTTCTGCGCCGGGTCCAGAACCTCCAGCAGCGCACTCGCCGGATCGCCCTGGAAGGAGACGCCGAGCTTATCCACCTCGTCCAGCAGGAACACGGGGTTCTTGGTGCCGGCCTGCTTCATCCCCTGGATGATTCGACCGGGCATTGCTCCGACGTAAGTCCTGCGGTGGCCCCGCACGTCGGCCTCGTCCCGAGCGCCTCCCAGTGAAATGCGGACGTATTTCCGGCCCATGGCCCGTGCGATGGACTTGGCCACCGAGGTCTTGCCAACACCGGGGGGTCCGACAAACAACAGAATGGGACCTTTGGCGATGCGGTCGTCCTCGTTGCCCTTGGGTGGTGCGTTGGGCGGCGGAACGGTAGCGGTGGCCTGCGGCGCGTCAGTCGACTCACCAGCGGCAACCTCTTCCGCCTTGTGCTCGGACCTCACCTCTTCGGCTGAGCCGGCTCCATCCGTCATTCCGTCCTTCCGCCGTTCCGCCTCTTCCTGCTGCTCCCGAAGCTGGCGTACCGCCAGGAACTCCAGCACCCGATCCTTAACGTCGCCCAGGGCGTAGTGGTCCTCGTCCAGGGTGCGCTGAGCCTCCGACAGGTCGAGGTGCTCCTTGCTCCGCTCATTCCAGGGGAGCTCGGCAACGTTTTCCAGGAAGGTGCGGATCACCTGTGACTCCATGGATTCCCGCCCGATCCGGGTCAGGCGATTGAACTCCCGGTCGACTTCCTTGCGAGCCTCGGCCGGCAGATCGAGCGCCTCCAACTTCTCCTTCAGCTCCTGGAGATCGTCACGCTCATCGCCTTCACCCAGCTCCCGCTGAATGGTCTTGAGCTGCTCCCGCAGGAACATCTCTCGCTGCCGCTCGCCCAGCTCTTCCTGAACCTGAGACTTGATGTCTTCCTGGGCATCCAGCACGCCGATTTGCCGCTGCATGTGCACCAGCACCCGGCGGAGTCGCTCCTCGACGCTCAACGTCTCCAGCAGCTGCTGCCGCTGCGCCGGCGTGATGTCGATGTAGCCTGCCACCAGATCTGCGAACTTGCCGGCCTCGTTGACTCCGGCCAGTACCTGCTGCACGACCTCGTCCGGCAAGCCGGACTTCTGGCCCAGCTCGGCCGCGCGGACCCGAGCTTCACGATGGAGCCCGACGAACGCGGGATCCTCAGGATTGAGCGGCAGCATCTCTTCGGCCTCACGCACGATGGCCTGGAGATAGCCGTCCTGCTCGCTGTAGTGGATGGCAATGCCGCGCCGCTCTCCATTGAGCAGCAGCTGCATGCCCGATAGCCCGCGCTGCAACTGGCCAATGCGGGCGATGGTTCCGATGGTGTAAAGCGCCTCGGAGGTCACGCTTTCCACGTTCTGCCGCTGCGATACCGCGAAGACCAGCCGATCGCCCGCGAGGGCGGCTTCGATGGCCCGCAGTGTTGCCGGGCGGCCGGCACCAATGGGTGCCGTGACTCCGGGAAAGAGAACGACTTCCCTGAGAGGAAGAACGGGCAGTGTCAATCGTTCGGCCATTTAAGGCCCTCCTTCATGGCCCCAGTCCGGGGCAAGAATGACAGACTCACAAACAGATCGGGCACGCAAGTGCACCGACCATGCCAGCCCATTTCACTCCTATCATGGGCTTTGAGCACTCGTTTAAAAGGATTTAGCGGCTCGATAAGTTCCCGTCCGACGTTCTGACGGTTGAGTTCCGCCCTTACGGCTCGAGCCGCTTGGAATGCTGCCATTATGTCGGGAGTCAGGAGCTGAGAGCCGGGAGTCGGGTGGGATCGTAAAGGGCAGGACTCTCGACTCCCGACTCCCTTCGGTACAAATTGTTTGCCATGCTGGAAAATCCCGTCTTCCAAACTCCCCCGGCGCCGACCCCATGACGGCCCCCAGCGACAGACCCCTGGCTGCCCGCCTGGCCGATGCTCTGGGCGATGCTTATACCATCGAAGGTGAGATCGGGCGGGGAGGAATGGGAGTGGTGTATCGAGCCCGGGACGAACGCCTCCAGCGGCGGGTTGCCATCAAGGTGCTTCCCCCCGAGCTGGCCTTTCAGCAGGACATCCGGGAGCGATTTACCCGGGAAGCTCAAACCGCGGCCCGGCTGTCGCACCCGCATATCGTGCCGATCCACTCGGTCGGTGAAGGCCAGAATCTGGTGTATTTCGTCATGGGCTACGTGGATGGCGAATCCCTCGCCGCGAGGATCCGCCGGCGGGGTCCGCTCCCCGTCGAGGAAGTCCGCCGAATCATGAAGGAAACCGCCGACGCGCTCGGCGCCGCCCATGCCTTCTCAGTCATTCACCGCGACATCAAGCCCGACAATATCCTGCTGGAGGGAACCCGAGGCCGGGTCATGGTCACCGACTTCGGCATCGCGAAGGCGCTCTCGACCGCGTCAGGCGCGACGCTCACCGGCGTCGGTGTGGCTATAGGGACCCCCGCCTTCATGAGCCCGGAACAAGCCGCCGGCGAGCGCAACATCGACGGGCGCTCGGATCTCTACAGCCTCGGCGTCGTCACCTACCAGATGCTGACCGGTAAGCTTCCCTTCAATGCGCCGTCCGTCGCAGGGATTCTGATGAAGCAAATCACCGAGGCGGCACCCGATATCCGGCGCTCCCGGCCCGACATACCGGACGACCTGGCGCTCGCGGTGGCTCGATGTCTGGAGAAAGATCCGGAGAGCCGCTGGCCTACGGCCGATGCGCTCCGCCGGGCTCTGGAGACCCGGAATGTGGGTGACTACCAGCCGACTGCTGCGCGGCGAGCCGGCCCGGGCGGGCAGCGAGGCAGCGAAGAAGGGTTTGGGCGGGGCAGCTCCCGGGTGCCCGATCTCAGGACCCGGGGTAATCGTCCGCTGGGTCCCGGCGCCGGCCCACTGGCGCGATTACCCGACGGCCAGCTATCCCGATCGCAGCGGCGGGACGCCCGCCGAGATAGGCAGGCCCTGGACATTCCGGATACCGGCGAGCCCAAGATCATTCAGAAAGTTCGGGGTCAGTTCGCCAGCTGGGCGGCAGTCAGCGCGGGGTGTATGGGAATCAACGTCGCCACTGGTTTGGAACACCCGTGGTTCCTCTTCCCCATGTTCGGAATGGGAATTGGGCTGATGCGGAACTACGCCACGCTCTGGTCCGCTGGGTACAGCTGGCGGGACGTGTTGAAACGCCCACCAGCGCCGGACGCCGTCGAGACAACGATGATCGGAGGCAAGGCGCCCAGGCAGTTGCCGATGCCCAATCTCGAGGAGTATGGATCTCAGCTGCCGGCAGTACTGCAGGTGCACGGCGACCGGCAGGCGATTATCAAGCTGATGTCCAAGCTGCCGGCATCCGAACGGCAGATGCTGCCCGAAGTTCAGCAGACGGTCGATGCCCTCTACTCCAGAGCCACCGATCTGGCGCGGACCCTGCACGCCATGGACAGCAACCTGGATACGGGTGGTCTGGCGGCCATCGACGAGCGCATCGCCGGACTCTCCCGCGAGCCGGACGACCCAGAGCGTGCCCGCCGCCTCAATCTGCTGGAGCGGCAGAAGCAGACCATCTCCGATCTCCGAGGCCGCCGGAGCCAGGTGGCCGGACATCTCGAGTCCTGTGTACTGGCAATGCAGAATGTGCGATTCGATTTGCTGCGGCTACGTTCGGCAGGGGTGGCGGCAGTGTTGGGCGACCTTACCCAGGCAACTCAGCAGGCCAGGTCTCTCTCGCGGGACGTAGACAACGTGATAGCAGCGGCGGGGGAGATACGTGAAGTGATGAAATAGACCTCGATTGTCCTTCTGAGCGCAGCGAAGGGGCCGGAGCTCAGAAGGCCAGAATCTCCTCCATCGCCTTCCTCAAGCTCTCCACCTGCGGCAGAATCACATCTTCCAGCTCCGGGGCATAGGCAACGAAGGTATCGGTAGCCGCCACTCGTTTGACCGGGGCATCCAGGAACGCAAAGGCTTCGTCGGCAATGCGGGCGGCAATCTCCGCCCCGTAGCCCCAGCTCAACGAATCCTCGTAGGCCACGATCACCCGGTTGGTTTTCCGAATCGACTCATAGATCGTGTCCCAGTCCACCGGTGAGAGCGACCGCAGGTCGATGACCTCCACGCTCAGGCCCTGCTGATCCTCCAGAGCCTTGGCCGCGATCAAGGTCCGCTGCACCACTGCGCCGTAAGTGACCACCGTCAGATCGCTGCCGGCCCGCACCACTTTGGCCTTCCCGAACGGAATCATGAAATTCGGGCCGGGATTAGGCGCCTTGTTGTAGGTCTGGCGGTAGAGGTGTTTGTGCTCCAGGAACATCACCGGGTCGTCGCAGCGAATGGCGGTACGGAGCAGCCCGTTGGCGTCGAGCGACGTGGAGGGACAGATAACCCGGAGACCGGGAACGCCGGTAAAGACCGCCGCACCGGTCTGAGAATGGTAGACCGAACCGCCTTTGAGATACCCACCGTAGGTCACCCGCACCACTACCGGAGCCGCAAAGGCATTGTTCGAGCGCCAGCGCATCAGGGCGAGCTCATTGCGGAGCTGCATATACGCGGGCCAGATGTAATCGAAGAACTGAATCTCCACCACCGGCTTGAGTCCCCGGGTAGCCAACCCGATTGCCCGCCCGATGATGTTGGCTTCGGCCAGAGGTGAGTTGTAGACCCGTTCGCTGCCGAAGGCCCGTTGCAGCCCCCAGGTCACCTTGAACACGCCGCCCTTGCCTTTGACGTCTCCGAGATGCTCTTCCCGGCTGCAGTCCGCCACGTCCTCGCCGAAGATCAGGATTCGCGGATCGCGGGACATCTCATCCCGCATGCAGATGTTGAGCAGATCCACCATGGTGGTAGGATCGCCGGTGAACTTGGGATCGTCCTCGGTATCGAACTGCTCGGACGTCGGGTCGATCTCAGGGGAGTAGACATACCGGTAAATCGTGTCGGGGCCCGGCTGAGGCGAGGCCAGCGCAGCCTCCGCCGCCTGCTGCACCTCTTCTTCCGTCTGCCGTCCAACCGCGTCCAGCTCATCCTGTGTAACCAGTCCTTCAGCCAGCAGGTACTTGGGGAAGCGTGTGATGGGGTCGCGCTCCGCGTCGGCCTGCCGTTCGGTCGTCGGTCGGTAATGGACCTCGTCGTCCGAAAGCGAATGGCTATAGGGACGGATCACGTGCGCGTGGACCAGGGCTGGCCCCTTACGGGCGCGAGTGTAGTCGGTGGCCTTGGTCAGCACGTCCAATGACGCCATCACGTCGCAGCCATCCACCTCCTGGATGAACAACCCAGGAAATCCGGTCAGGAGCTTGGAGACCGAGCCGCCCGCGGTGTTGACCTCCACTGGGACCGAGATGGCGTACCCGTTGTCTTCCACGAGGAAGACGACCGGAAGCTTGAGATTGCTCGCG
>JBJMPB010000212.1:0-10279 GCA_045803455.1 Gemmatimonadales bacterium
CGATCGGGGTATACGGACCGGAAAACCGGAGTAGCACCCGGGTAGACACTTGAGAGCTCCACGCCGTCTCCACTCCTACCCGCCCCAACCACTCCGCCACGTTCGGCACCGGATCGCCCGGCTCCAGCGGCTCGATGTGAAATGAGGGACGGATGGGTGCCCCATCCGCTCCCTCCAGCAGCTGCGGAACGATCAGGGGTGTAGGAGAGGAGCCCGGATCGCCTTTGACATGAGCGTCATTCCAGGTCCCGTCGAGCGTAAGGCTGACCTGCTGAGTCACCCGTACCACGGCATCGAGGTTCACGCCCTGCCGCAGGCTCTCTCCCGTGGGCAGGACCTCGCGAGTGACCGGATCCTGAATTCGTTCGTGCGACACATCCAGCCGGAACAGTGCGAGCTGGGCGGTGAGCGACCCGCCATCGTATCGCGCCCCCAGCTCCTTGCTCCAGCCGCGAACCGGCTCGAGCGAGGGGTCACCGATGACTCCGGGTGCCCCCCGGAACCCGGCACTCAAGGACCCTAAGAGCGACCAGCCGCCGGATATTAGGTATCGCAGGCCGAGCTTCGGGCTGACGACCACGTCGCCATCGTCCCGTTCGGGACTCCCCGCCACCCGGTCGAGACTCTGGTAGTGCACTGCGTCCGCCCGAGTGCCCAGGTCCAGGGCCACATGAGATCCCATCAGTGTTCGCCAGCGGACAAAGGCGCCGCCTCCCAGATATTGCGCGTCGTAACCCTTCTCCGGACTCAGTACTGTCCGTTGGAAGGTGTTGTACAAATCGTACTTGGCGAAGTCGGCTCGCCCGTCCAGCCCGGCACTCACGTCTCCGCCGCCCAGCGGGTGACTCACCTGAAATCGGGCCCCCACCGCGTTCCGGCGGTCGAGCTCGTCGCTTTGATTCAACAGGCCGTCTTCGGGTATGGTGAGGAATACATCGGAGTGGACGTGCTGCAGCCAGGCAGTGGCTTCGATGCCGGTGGACCCGGCAACCGTGCTGAATCGGCCATGCGCAATCCCGCGATAGGCCGAGCCGCCGTCGGTTGGATTCATGGCGGAGGTCAGGTCGCCGGCATTGTACTGATCCACCGAAAGAAATCCAGGTGAGTCCCAGCTCGAGCCGTAGAGCGCAAGGCCACCCTCGAGCCGGCCGGACCCCACGTGCCGCCAACCGCGGAGCAGCCCATTCCCCAGCCAGTACGCGGAGTTGTCACGCCATCCCTGTTGCCGCTGCCCGTCTCCGGCCAGCAGATACCCACCCTGGTCTCCCCTCGCCCCGGTGCGGAGCCACCCGCCGGCATCGCCATAGCTGGAAGCGGACAGACTGCCCGTGGTGCCCACCGCATCGGCCGCGGTGAACACCTCCACTACGCCGGCCATGGCGAAATCACCGTAGAGGGGACTGGCCGGACCGGTGATCACCCGGAGCGAGCTCACCCCTGCCGGCGAGAGAATGCTCCAGTCGGAATACCCTTCGACGTGCCCGTGCACCGGCAGATTGATGGGCACTCCGTCGAGCACCAGCAGCACGTCGGAGGAATGATCCGAGGAAAACCCGCGGATCACTGCATCGGACGCGAAGCCCGGCCCCTGCCCCTGCTCGTGTACCTCAATTCCGCTGGTGCGGCGGAGCAGATCGTAGGGGTTGTTGGCGAAGGTCCGGCGGAGCTCAGCGGCCGGCACCACCAGTGTGGTTACCGGCGGAGCCGCGGCGCGCGGGCGCTCGGAGGTGACGGTGATCGTCTGGAGCTGCTTGACCTGGGTGGTATCCGCCCCCGTGCTGTCGCGGCCCTGGGCCGTGGCAGAGCGGGCTATCACACTGAAGATCAGAATCAGCCCGGCGCGAGCTCCCGTGGTGGTAAAGTTTCCTGTGCGGCACATCTCTGCACACCCCATTGCCGTTCAGCGCGGCCCTGGAGGCCAGGCGTGAACGAGCTCATCTGGTACACTGATCCCGCCGGAGCATTTCCGGCGCGGACGATATCAGGCTGGGGAGTGAGGCGGGCCCTGCGGGAAGGGGAGCGTGTGCGACGGACGGAGAAGAACGAAGTCGGTAGCAGCTGGTCCGGAGCCCTGCTGCGCGGATGTCAGATGTCCGGAGGGGCCGGGCTCACTCGGTGTGCCGGCGAGCTGGATGCAGCAGAGATGTACTGAGCACTGGTTGGAGGCCGGAGAGCCACTGCTGGTGTGCGAATGCGTCCCGTGAACAGCATGCCCCTGGGAGGCATGCACAGCCGAGGTACCGGGCTGCTGGACGCATCCCGGCATCCACCCCCACGTCAGCGAACTGAGTGCGAAGGCGGCACTTATCACGGCGGACAACGTCGATCTGAGCAGAGTTCTCCTCATCCCGGAACCGAGTTGAAACTCGTCAAACTTAGTCCGCCGGGATGGCCGGGCAATAGGAAGCGATCCAGCCGCTCCCGAGCCCCAGATCGATCCACACTGCAGGCATTTGGTTATGCGGGCTAGGTCGCGGAGTATAAGGTCCAGATTAAATGATTCACCACGAAGGCACGAAGACCACGAAGGACACGAAGGTCAAAGGCTTGGACCTGTCCCATCGGGTAATCGGTGCGGCCATAGAAGTGCATCGACTACTTGGACCAGGCTTACTGGAAGTGGTGTACGAAGCGGCACTTTGCAAGGAACTTTCGCTCCGAGGTATAGAATGCCAGCGACAGCTCAGTCTGCCTGTCTATTACAAGAGAGAAATGTTGGGCTGCCATATTAAGATCGACCTGATTATTGACCAATCGGTGATTGTCGAAGTGAAGTCTGTTGAAAAGCTTATACCTGTCCATAGATCGCAACTTCTTAGCTACTTACGCCTACAAAATCTTTGGCTCGGGCTACTCATTAATTTCAATGTTGAGGTACTCAGAGACGGCATCCGTCGGATTCTGAACGGCTAGAATTAATTCCTTCGTGTCCTTAGTGACCTTCGTGCCTTCGTGGTGAAAACTCTCGACCGGTCTTGATCCTAGCCTGGCTTAGAGGAACCTTTATAGCATGAAAGCCGGCCACAAGTTCCTGCTGGGCGCTGCCATCATCGTCAGCAGCGTGGGCTTCCTCATCACCGAGGGGGTCAAGGAGACCGGGGTGTACTTCCTGACCCCGGCCGAGCTGGCGGCCAAGACGGCCACCGATCCGAGCTTCGCCGAGAACGTAGGGTTCAAGGTGGGAGCCAGGGTGGTGCCCGGGTCGGTTCGGCGGGACCCGGGGGCCCAGGTCATCGATTTCAAGGTGTCGGACGGGATCAAGACGTATCCGGTGACCTACCACGGCCTGGTGCCGGATACCTTTACCGATGCCAATGACATCGAGGTCGTGGTCGAAGGCCGCCTGGGCCGGGACGGTGTCATCCGCGCCACCGACGTACTCGCCAAGTGCGGTTCCCGCTACGAGGCCGTACCTAAGGCCTGACATTCCATGACACTGCTGGGACAATTCGCGCTCTGGGCGGCGTGGCTGCTCGGACTCTGGGGGATCGGCCTCGCCTTCTCCGGCCAGTGGCACCGGCGCCCGGAGCTCTCCCGCTCAGTGGTCCGCTCGGCCTACGCCGTGTGCGGCTGTCTGCTGGTGGCCTCGCTCGCGCTGTGGAAGGGTCTGGTCGCCCACGACTTCAACATCGAGTACGTGGCCGCCTACACCAGCCGGAATCTCCCTCCATACTACATCTTCTCCGCGTTCTGGGCCGGCCAAAAGGGATCGCTGCTCTTCTGGGCCGTGGTGCTCTCGATCTTTGCCTCTGCCGCGCAGCTGCTGACCCCCCGGCGCTACGCGCACCTGATGCCGTATGTCGCGGGAGTGACCAGCAGCGTCATCGTCTTCTTCGTCAGCGTGATGCTCTTCGCGGCCAACCCCTTCGAGCGGCTTGCCTATGTTCCGGCCGATGGGCGGGGGCTCAATCCCCAGCTGCAGAACGTGGGCATGGTCATCCACCCACCCATGCTGTACCTGGGCTATATCAGCATCACCATACCCTTCGCCTTCGCGATGGCCGCCCTGCTCTCCCGGAGGCTCGACACCGGGTGGATCCACGCCATTCGGAAGTGGACCCTCGTCTCCTGGCTCTTCCTTTCAATAGGCATAACGCTGGGCATGTGGTGGGCCTACGTGGAGCTGGGGTGGGGCGGCTACTGGGCTTGGGACCCGGTGGAGAACGCGAGCTTCCTTCCCTGGCTCACCATGACGGCCTTTCTCCACTCGGTGATGATTCAAGAGAAGCGGGGAATGCTCAAGCGCTGGAACTTCGGCCTCATCACCGGGACCTTCCTGCTCAGCATCTTCGGCACCTTCATCACCCGCTCCGGCGTCATCGCCAGTGTCCACAGCTTCACCCAGTCCAATGTGGGCTACTTCTTCCTGGCCTTCCTGGTGGTGGCCGCAGTGCTCTCCTTCACGCTGCTGCACACCCGGTGGGGTCTGCTGGAAGCGGAGGTTCGGCTCGAGTCGATGTTGAGCCGCGAAGCGGCCTTTCTCTTCAATAACCTGCTGTTCGTGGGCATAGCATTCTCCGTGTTGTGGGGAACGCTCTTTCCGATTCTGTCGGAGCTGGTCAAGGGCACCAAGATCACGGTAGGACCGCCGTTCTTTAACCGGGTGAATGTCCCACTGGGCCTCCTGCTCCTCGGTCTTACCGGCGTGGGCCCATTGATCGCCTGGCGGAAAGCATCCACGGCCAATCTGCGGCGGCAGTTCATCGCGCCGGTGGCCGCCGGTGGGATCACGCTGCTGCTCCTGTTGGCCGGCGGCATGCGAGACTTCTACGCTCTGGTGGCGCTGGCCCTCGCCGGGTTCGTGGCGGGCACCATCGGGCAGGAGTTCTATCGCGGGATCCGGGCCCGGCGCCGGATGCACGGCGAAGCGGCTCCGCTCGCGTTTGTCCGGCTGATCGGCCGGAACCGCCGGCGCTACGGCGGGTACATCGTGCACGCGGGCATCCTGATCTACTTCGTGGCTTTTGCCGGAATGGCCTTTCGCCGGCAGCAGGAGGCCACGCTCAAACCGGGCGAATCGGTCGAGATGCAGAGCCCCTTCGGTCACAGCTATCGCTTTACTCACCTGGGGATCTCCCAGTACGAGGCGCTGAACCGGGTGGTCTCCGCCGCCACGGTAGAGGTCACCAAGGACGGGCGGCGGGCCGGGCTGATGACCTCGGAAAAACGGCAGCACGTGGACAGCTTCAAGCGTCCCACCTTCGAGCCGTCCACCGAAGTCGCCATCCGGAGCAACCTGCAGGAAGACGTGTACATGGTCTTTGCCGGAGCGGTGAACGGAACCGAGGAAGCGGTGTACCGCTTCAACCTGAATCCGCTGGTGTGGTGGGTCTGGTTCGGCGGGCTGGTGCTCGTGTTCGGTGGGATAATCACCATGTGGCCCGGCGGAGGTCCGGTGGTGGCGGCCCCCCGGAGAAAACAGGCCGGCTATCAGGTCGAGCTGGTAGGAACGGGGGCCGACTAGATGCCGTTCGCTCCCATGAAGCCGGTTCTCTCCCGCCGCGCCTTTCTCGGCTCACTGGCGGCAATCGTTCCACTCGGTCTGGGGCAGCAGCAGGTGGATTCCCTGGCCGGCCGCGGAGCCACTGGAACGCTGCGCGATCCCACCGCGCTGGGCCGCTCCCGCCAGCCCACCGACGCCCGGGAGAACAGCGCGGAAATTCAAGCCATCGAGCTGAAGCTGGCCTGCAACTGCGGTTGCACTCTCGATGTCTTCACCTGCCGCACCACCGATTTCTCCTGCACCTACTCGCCGGCACTGCATCGGGAGGTGCTTGCGCTTCGAGACCAGGGCAAGTCGGCCCGGGAGATTCTCGACGCGTTCGTGGAGAAGTACGGCGAGAAAGCGCTGATGGCCCCCAAACCGAAGGGATTCAATCTCTGGGGCTATCTCCTTCCTGGAGCGGCCGTGGCCACGGCGGGGGTCGTGCTGGCGGCGGTGCTCAAGCGGCGGGAGGCGGTGCAGCGGACGCCGGAGGCGCCGCAACCCGTGTCCGCCAGTCCGGATGAGCTGGACCGGTTGAAGGCAGCGCTCGCCGAAGTGGAGGATTGATGCTGGTGGAGGCCATCGCGGCCGTGCTGGTCGGCATGGCCGGATTGCTGCTCGTTCTGCTGCCGCTGTTTCGTCCCTCCGGCAGAATCTACCGTCCGGACGAGCCGCTGGATCCGGAAGAGACGCCTAGGGGCGTGGCGCTGACCGCGCTCAAGGAGATCGATTTCGATCGCGAGACCGGCAAGCTCTCGGATGCGGACTACGAATTCCTCAAGGCGAAATACACTGGCATAGCACTGGAGGCGCTGCGGGCGGAGCAATCGCCACCACCATCCTCTCAACAGAGCTGCAGGAGCTGCGGCCCCCGCCCCGAGGCCGACGCCGTCTTCTGCTCGACGTGTGGTCTGCATTTGAGCGCCGGCTCGAGCGCGGATCAGGCAAGCCCGGCGGAGAACCCGCGCCCAGCCCCTACCCCTCTGCCCGCCAATCCCCTGCAGGCCAGCTGAGGCTCCGATAGGCGCCGTATCACTCAGCGATAATCGTTCTCCTTAAGAGCAATCACCCAGGCGCGGCGCTCGGCGATCCTGCCGTCTCGCATGACGAACACCTCGGCCATGGACATACGCATCTCGCCGCCTGCGGCGCGCTTCGCCCTTCCGGTGAGCTCTGCCATGACGACGTCGCCCTGCTCGACCAAGCGCACGACCTCCAGCTCGGGAGAGTCGATGAACTCGGGCGCCCCGTCGATGGCGTTGTCGTATGCCTCTTTGCCCGTCAACCGGAACGCGCCGAAGACGGTCCACGTGATGTCGTCGGTCAGGCAGGACAGGATCTGCTCGTGATCATTCTTGCGGAAGCCGTCGAGGTATCTGTTAACGACGTCGATGTTCTGCGACACGTTCGCCCTTCCATTCAGCGGCTGGCGCTTCTCAGCGCGGCCGGCTCCATCCGCGCGGCCACCGCCCACACCGGCTTGTGATCGCTGGCGCCGTCGACGTCACGCATCACTCCCGCGTGCCGCGGCTCCAGCCCGCGAACGAAGATATGGTCCCAGGAGAACATGGTGATGCTGGGCCCGACCCGCTCGGTGAGCCAGCGATAGCCATTCCGTACCAGAAATGGCCCGATCCCTTCACTGTTGAAGTCGCCGGCGATGACCGTGGGCCCGCTGAACTGCGCGGCATCGTCGAGGATGGCCTGAACCTGGTCTCGACGCCCTTGCTCCGAAATTTTGATTTGGGTCTCCAGATGCACCGCGTACGCCAATACCCGGTGATTGCCGATCCTGAGAATAGCGCCGGTGGCCGTGCGCTGTTGGTGCCGGAGACGCCCCTCGTGGGGAAGGATCAGCTTCCAGCTGCGCTCGATCGGCCATCGGGAGAGAAGGGCCGGACCGAAGTAGCGATCGTCAGTGGGGTGAATCGAGCCGGGGTAGTACGCGTAGTTCAGCTTCATCTTCCGGGCAATCCGCTCCACGCCCACTTCGTCCATCTCCTGGAGGGAGATCACGTCCGCGCCGGACAATGGGCTCTTCTCCAGCACGGCGATGGCGCCCGGAATATTCCGGCCCAGCTTCACGTTGAAGCTGACGACGCGGAGCTCGCCGGCGTCGACCGAATCCACCGTTGTCGCATAGGAACCGAGAAACGCCGGCGTGGTGGGATTGAGCAGATTGGTCGTGTGGGTACACCCCAGCAACACCATCCCTGAAAGGCCGGCCAGGGCGCGCGCGCGAAATGTCCGGTGAGCCTTGGGTTGGCGGAGGAGCGCCGGTATCATGCTACGTCGTTCTTGGGGCAGTCTCATATGGATCTGAACCACCAGAGCGTCCTGCTCTTTGATGGTGAGTGCGGTCTCTGCACCCGCATCGTGCAGCTGGTGCTTCGGGCGGACCGGAAGGGAACGCTGTGCTTTGCGTCCCTTCAGAGTGAGTTCGCCCGAAAGATAATCGCCCGGCACCCCGAACTTCGGGCGGTGGATTCGGTCGCATGGCTCGAGAGCGGGGCGGCCGGCGGCTACCAGGTCTCCATCCGCTCCGAAGCGGCGCTCCGACTGGCCCGATACCTGGGACTCCCCTGGGCGCTGCTGGGTCTGGGCCGGGTAGTTCCCCGCCCGGTTCGGGATCGAGTGTACGACTGGATCGCCCGGCGGCGCCATCGCTGGTTTGGGCCCGCCGCCACCTGTCAGGTTCTCACCCCGGAGCAGCAGAAGAGAATGGTGACTCCATGAATCTCGATTTTCTGCTTGCGTTTGCCGCCTTCGGCATTGGCATCGTGGTCGGGCTCACCGGGATGGGCGGCGGGGCTCTCATGACCCCGGTGCTGGTGCTCTTCTTCGGAGTGCCGCCGCTGGCCGCGGTCTCTTCGGACCTGGTAGCAAGCGCGATCATGAAGCCGGTGGGCTCTGTGGTGCACCTGCGCCGGGGTACCGTGCACCTGGGCCTGGTTAAGTGGCTCTGTATCGGGTCGGTGCCCGGCGCCTTCAGCGGCGTCCTCGTTGCCCGGTCACTGGGCCACGGCCAGGATGTGCAGGACCTGATCCGCCTGGCTCTGGGATTGGCCTTGCTCCTGGCGGCCGCTGGATTGATTGCCCGCGCCTACGTTCGGCTGCTGGAGTATGCCCGGGTGCGCGACGGCCGAGCCGCGCCGCTGCCCGAAGGCCCACCCCGCCTGAGTCTCCGTCCGGGGCCAACCATCGTCGTAGGCGCGTTGGGCGGGCTGGTGGTGGGCCTCACTTCGGTCGGCTCGGGATCGCTCATCATCATTGCCCTGATGGCGCTGTATCCCAGCCTGACGGCCAATGAGCTGGTCGGCACCGATCTGGTGCAGGCCGTTCCGCTAGTCGCGTCTGCGGCGCTGGGCCACATCCTGTTCGGCGACTTCCACATGGACATAACCACATCACTGCTCCTGGGGTGCATTCCAGGGGTGTGGGTGGGAGCTCACCTCTCGGCGCGGGCCCCCGGAGGTCTCATCCGCCGGGCGTTGGCCTTCGTGCTGCTCGCCTCCGCCCTCAAGCTGCTCGACTTCTCCACCAAATCCACCGGCATCATCCTCGGTATCGTCCTGATCATCGCGCCGGTGCTCTGGATGCTGGTTCGCCGGCACTACGGCTTCCCCGCCCTGGCTCGCCGCGCCCGGCGCTCTCCTTCCCGCCCGGCTTGACTCTCACTTGAGCGACCCATGGCAGACTCTTGCCCGTAACAGACAAGGAGCTTCCATGGTACCGACATACAACGGCTGGGAAGACCCACCGGAAGACGAGCGGGAAGCACTGGAACTGTGGGAATCGCGGGACCGGCCAGGTCGCCGGTCATCTCAGCGCATCCCTTTACCCGATGTGACCGGGATCCTTGACGGTCCGCGGACTGCGCTGTAACTCACAGTAGTTGGTGACATTACGATAGGCACACCCGGCGAAAGCCGGGGTCGCAAAGCCACGGGTCCTCGCTTCCTTCCCAAGGATTCCAAGACCGCCGAGCCGCCGAACAGGTGTCTCGGCATTTTTGTGCGAAGAGTGCTGGGCGCCAGTGACTTGACGGCGGCTTGATCGATATGGGGTAGGGTTGGAGTACGAAGCTCGACGACGGGCAAAACAGCAGCAGAGGGTAGCGGCATGTCAGGCTGGAAAGACAGGATCAGGTTCTGGACTCGGAGCACCTCCCCGCTCGCACTACTTACATCGGGTTCACTCATTGCCGGGTTGTTCATACTGTACGCCTGCCAGGACAATCCCGAGCTCACCGGACCATCCACTGCTACCGCCGCAGTCGCTCACAAGCTCACTATCATCGGATCGGGTACTGGAACCGGGACCGTGACCTCGGTCCCGAGCGGGATCAACTGCCGCATTTCTCTTGGAGCGGCGAGCGGCCCCGTCTGCTCGAAATTGATCAGTGGAACGGTGACGCTGAAGGCGGCGCCGGCGCTGGGCCATGCCTTTGCCGGGTGGACCTCGGGCGTCACGAGCTGTGTCGGAACCGGTACATGCCAGGTAAACATGACGGTGGATCGCAACGTCACCGCCAAGTTCAACAAGGGTCCGTTCACCATCAAGCTCACCAGCACCTCGGGGACCGGGACCGGCAAGGTCAAGATCCAGGTTGGAACCACATTACTCAAAACCTGCAGCATTACAAACGGAGTTCCCAACACCACCAGTTGCACGGCGTCGGTAGCAGCGAGAGCATCAGTCACCCTGACACCTGTCCCGGCAACAAACTACGCCTTCAACGGATGGAAGATCGCCGGATGTGGAACTGACAAGTGTCAGTTCGTAGCAGTCGAG
>JBJMPB010000651.1:0-7617 GCA_045803455.1 Gemmatimonadales bacterium
TACACCGTCTCCGCGGTGGCGGGAACTCCGGCGGTGGAATCCGCCCAGCCAAATCCGCGGGCCCACACCACTCGGCTGCCGTCCACCAGCGCCACCGAGACGGCGGGAATTTTGTGCTCCGCCCGCTGCTGCTCGATCACCCCGGTGAGCGCTCGGGCCACCTCCTGATAGCGGGGGTCCGGCTCTATAGTGGCCTGGGCCACGGCAGCACGGGGAAGCAGCCCGGCCAGGATGGCCGCGAGTGCCAGCAGTGTATACATTCTCGGATACACTTTACACGGGCGGCCGTCGGATATGAACTGCAGATACGCCATCGTCACTCTCGTGCTGGTTGGGTTCGCCTCTGCGAGCGGTGTCCTCGAGGCCCAGAGCGCGGTGCCGGACAGCGTGGCCCGCCGGATCGATTCAGTCTTCGCCAAGTTCGGGCCGGACTCGCCCGGTTGCGCTCTGGGCGTGTACCGCGACGGCCGCATCGTCTACGACCGAGGCTACGGCAGCGCCGACCTCGAGCGGAAGGTGCCGCTCTCGCCGGCCTCGGTGCTCGACATCGGCTCGACCTCGAAGCAGTTCACCGCGATGAGCATTCTGCTCCTGCAACGGGACGGCAAGCTCAGTCTCAACGACGACATCCGCACCTACCTGCCCGAGCTGCCGGATTACGGCACCCCGATCACCATCGGCGACATGCTGCACCACATCAGCGGCCTCAGGGACTACACCACCCTGCTGGCCCTGGCCGGAAATCCCACGGAGAACTGGACCACCGACCAGGACGCCCTCGACATTCTGGCTCGGCAGCGGGGGCTCAACTTCAAGCCCGGCAGCGAATGGCAGTACAGCAACTCGGGCTTCTTCCTGCTGTCGGTCATCGTGAAGCGGGTGAGCGGGCAGTCGATCCACCGCTTTGCTCAGAGCCGGGTCTTCGGGCCGCTGGGGATGACCCACACCCACATCCACGATGACCACACGATGGTGATTCCCAACCGCGCCATCGCCTACATCCCGAGCGACAGCGGTGGACCGTTCCGGATCGAGATGTCGGACTGGGAGCAGGCCGGTGACGGCTCGGTGCTCACGACGGTGGAAGATCTGGTCAAGTGGGATGAGAACTTCTACACCGGTCAGGTGGGCGGCCCGAGTGTGTTGGCCGAGATGATCAAGCCCGGCAAGCTCGCCAGCGGGAAAGTGCTGGACTACGCCTCCGGTCTCTTCCTGGGCGAGTACCGCGGACTCAAGATCGTGGAGCACGGCGGCGCGTGGGCCGGCTACCGGGCCCAGCTCATGCGGTTTCCCACCGAGCACGTCTCGGTGGCCTGCCTCTGCAATCTGGGAACCGCCGGACCCACCGAACTGGTGCAGCGCGTGGCGGACATTTACCTGGCCGACCGGCTCAAGCCTGTCCCGAAGCAGGCGGCGACGGCCTCGGACACCGTAGCGGGCGCCGGCTCGCCCGCGCTGCCACCCGAGCGGCTGCAGGACGCGGTGGGCACCTATCGCAATGCCAAGCTGGGCGAGGTAGGGCGCATCGTCCTCCTCGATGGCAAGCTCACCCTCAAGTACGGCGGCGGCTCCTTTGCGTTGCAGCCGGTCAGCGCCACCGAGTTCCGCCTGGCCGATCTCGGCGTCAGCCTTCGGCTCAACCCCGCGCAGGGCGCCCATCCGCGCAGCATCCAACTCATCGGTGCGGGGCTGGACCAGCCGGTACTCGAGGCAGTGCCTCCTTTCCATCCTTCCGCAGAGGCTCTGCGCGAGTTTGCGGGCGAGTATTTCAGCCCCGAGCTGGCGAGCACCTACCGGGTGGCTCAGGAGAAACAGGCGCTGGTGCTCCGCGCCCGCAACCTTCCGGCTACTCCGCTCGAGCCCACCGTCCCGAATGAGTTCGAATACGCGAGCATGGGGCTGACCCTGCACTTCACCCGCAAGAGCGGGAAGGTCAGCGGCTTCACGCTGGCCTCGGGCAGGACTCAGGGGATTCGGTTCGAGCGGCGGCAGGCTACCAGCTCCCTCTCTCGCCCGCCCGGCCGATAACCCGCTCGAGCCGCTCGGCGGCGTTGCGCCAGTTGGTCTGCACCGCGCGCTGGGCGACATCGGCGTTCCCCTTGTCGATGGCGGCGACGATCGCGTCGTGCTCGGCGGCGGAGGTCCTGAGATCACTCACCAGGAGGCTGAGGTAGAGCCGCTCGTAGCGCTCCGCCTGGGGCTTGATCGTGGTGTGGAGGGCAAGCAGGCGGCGTCCGGCGCCGGCGTCGACGTAGGTGCGGTGAAAGGTGCTGTCGAGGTCGTGCAGCCGATTGTAATCGGGCCGCCGCACGTCGGCCTCGCGGCGGAAGTCGGCGTTGATGGCGCGGAGCGAGCGGGCCAACGTCTTCCGCTCCGTCGGAGCAAGCATCGCGGCCCACCGCGCGGCCAGTCCCTCGATCTCCGCCACGATATGAAAGACCTCGCGGGCATCGTCGCTGGTGAGCGGCGCCACCGTCGGGCGCGCCAGCCGGCCCCCTGATGGGTCCACGATGTAGCCCTCCTGCTGCAGCCGCTGCAGGGCTCCTCGGACCGGGGTCCGGCTCACCCCGAGCCGGGCGGCAACATCGCTCTCGACGATCCGGCTGCCGGGTGCCATCACGCCGTGGACGATGAGGTGCCGCAGACGCTCGTACACCACCAGAGGACGCTCTCCCCGGACCATCTCTGCCGCGCGGCGGGGCCGGGAGTTCCGGGGCGACGCAGGAGCTTTCAAGGCCATGCCGTCTCCGAGCTGGATGAGTTGGGCAACGATACTACTCCCGGGAGAGGGTTGTCGAGCAGGGACCGTCGTTTCCGCAGGACGCCTTGCGCAATCGGGTCTTGGCATCCATTGTTGTGCCTGAAACTGTATACAGTGAAGCTACGCCAGCTCAATCCGTTCGCAAGACACTGTTCACCGCCCACGACTCCCTGCGGAACCGGACCATGGCCAAGCATCCTGCCTCGCACGCCGTCTTTCTGCTCGGCATCCTCCTGCTCGGACCGACCGGTCTGGCCCGAGCTCAGGACTCGGTGCTGGCCGGCGTCGTCCTCAGCGCCACCAGCTCGATCCCCCTGGAAGGCGCCCGGCTGACCATCGACGGCAGCCCGCTGATCCAGACCACCGACGCCAACGGACGATTTCGATTTACCGGGGTCGAGGTACCCCAGGTGACGCTGCGGGTCGTGCGGGTCGGCTATCAGCCCGCTGCTGTCATAGCCCGGGCGGGCGACACCGACATTCAGATCCGGCTCCGGGAGGCAGCGGTCCAGCTGAACGAGATCGTGGTAACTGGCCAGGCGGAGGGAACGGAACGCCGAGCGGTGGGCAACTCGATCGTGACCATCGATGCCCCGGCGGCGCTGGAGCTGTCCAACGCGGAGGACGTAACCCGGCTGCTGAACGGGCGGGCTGCGGGGGTCACGGTCGTACCCAACTCGGGTCGAATCGGGGCCGGTCCCAGCCTCACGGTGCGCGGGCTCGGGTCGCTCTCGCTCAACACTCAGCCGCTGGTGTACATCGATGGCGTGAGGGTCAACAACGATGTGAGCAGCGGGCCGCAATCGGCCGGTGGCCTGGTGGTCTCCCGGCTCAACGACGTGGCGCCGGAAGACATCGAGAGCATGGAGATCATCAAGGGGCCCGCGGCCGCAACGCTGTACGGAACGGAAGCATCCAACGGCGTGATCCAGATCATCACCAAGAAGGGCCGGTCCGGCACCCGTCCCCAGATCAGCTTCACCACCCGGCAGGGCACCAACTGGTTCCAGAATCCCGAGGGCCGGATCCCGGCCAACTTCAACCTCGATCCGGTAACCGGCGCGGTGACGTCCCAGAATTTGGTGCAGCAGGAAAGCGACCGCGGTACGCCGATCTGGAACAACGGCTACAGCGGGAGCTACAGCCTCTCGGCAACCGGTGGATCCAACGCGGTGCAGTACTATCTCTCGGGCAACTACGATGACGACCACGGCATCGAGCCGACCAACAAGGCCACCCGGTTTGCCGGGCACGCCAATCTTTCATTTCCGATCAGCCAGAAGCTGGATGTCGGGGCCAGCTTCAACTACGTAAAGGGGAAGTACCACCTGGGCACGGATTACGGCGACGGTGTCCTGTTCAATACCCTCTATGGCCTTCCCATACTGGAGTCCTCTCCCACTCGGGGGTTCCTGCAGACGCCGCCAGAGGCCTTCTACTCCGGCGTGTTCGACAATACCCAGGATCTCTCCCGCTTCACCGGCAGCGTCACCGCCAATCATCGTCCGTCCGGCTGGTTCAGTCACCGGCTGACGCTGGGATTCGACCAGACTGGCGAGGACAACCAGGCGCTGACCCAGTTCATGCCTCCGGACGTGGCTCAGTTCTACGATCCGATTTCCGCCCGAGGGCAGATCACGGTCAATCGTCAGGACATCTCGTTTTACACCGCGGATTACTCCGCAACCGGCCGCTTCAACCTGTCCTCCAAGATCAGCTCCGCGACCTCGGTAGGCGCCCAGTACTACCAGCGCCGCGTCGACTCGATCTCGGTGACGGGAACCCAGTTTCCTGCCCCGGGGTTCGTGACCGGAAACTCCACGGCGATTGCTCCCGGCGGCCAGGAGTTCGTTCCCAACAAGACCATCGGTCTTTTTGCCCAGCAGCAGTTCGGGCTCAGTGACCGGGCCTTCCTCACCGGCGCTGTCCGGGTGGATAACAACAGCGCGTTCGGCGACAACTTCGATTTTGCCACCTATCCCAAGCTGAGCGGCACCTGGGTCGTGAGCGAGGAGGGGTTCTGGGGGCTGGATTTCGTCAACGCCCTCAAGCTGCGCGCGGCCTACGGAGCCTCAGGCGAACAGCCCCAGACCTTTGCCGCTCTCCGAACCTACCAGCCGAGCACCGGGCCGAACGATGAGCCGATCGTCACCCCGCAGTTCGTGGGGAATCCCGACCTCAAGCCTGAGCGGGGAGAGGAGGTCGAGCTCGGCTTCGAGGCCGGTCTCTTCAACCGCGTCGGCATCGACTTCACCGTGTACTCCAAGCAGACCAAGGACGCGATTCTTCTCCGGGGCGTTCCACCGTCGGGCGGATTTCCCGGAGAGCAGTTCGTCAACATCGGCCAGGTGAGCAACAAGGGAGTCGAGCTGCAGGTGAACGCCCAGCCGATCACCAATCCGAATTTCAGCTGGGACCTGGGGTTCAACGTGGCCACCGCGTCCAACAAGATCGTCGATCTCGGCGGAATTCCCAGCATCAGCACCTTCCCGCCCCAGAGCAGCATGGAAGGCTATCCCATAGCCTCCTACTTCATTAAGAAGGTGGTGAGCGCAACCGCGGATCCCGATGGAACGCTGACCAGCGCGCTGTGCGACGGGGGGCCGGGGCAGGCTCCGGTCGACTGCGCATCGGCACCGCTCGTGTTCGCCGGCACTCCCATCCCCAAGGTCGCCGGCGCCTTCACCACCACGCTGACTCTGTTCCGCAACCTCCGGCTCTATGGCATGGTGGACTTCAAGCAGGGGCACAAGCGCTTCAATACCGACAAGTGGATCCGCTGCGACGTGTTCGCCAACTGCGAGGAGGCGGCAACCCCGGCGGGCCGCGATCCCCTGCTGCTGGCCGACATTGCGATGGGCGCCGATCTGCAGACCATCAACTCGTTCATCGAGGACGCCGGCTTCTTCAAGCTGCGGGAGATCTCGGCCAGCTATACCCTGCCGGACCGGTGGGCGGCGGCGGTCGGAGCCCAGCGAGCGGTCGTTACCGCCACCGGACGTAACCTGCACACCTGGACCAGTTATACCGGGCTGGATCCGGAGCGGCAGAGTCCCCAGGGACAGGCAGCCCCGCTCGACTTCTTCGATCAGGCGGTCACCCCGCCGCTGGCCCAGTTCCTCATGACCATCAGTCTCAACTTCTAGCGCGCGGCGAACCGGAGAGGACGACCAATGACACAGAAATCGTCAGCGTGGCTGGACTGGTGCCTGGGCGTGGTGTGTGCCGGCATGCTCTGCCTGATTCTCGGCGCCTGTCACGACATAACCTCGCTGGAGCAGGAGTCCCCCAGCCGGGTCAAGGCCAGCGATCTGGAGAAACCGGAAAACGCAACGCTGCTGGTAAAAAGCGCGGTGGGCGACTTCGAGTGCGCCCTGAACGACTACATCGTGGCGGCGGGTGCGGTGAGTGATGAGCTGGCCAATTCCAATCTGGCGAACATCCTGTGGGACTTCGACCGGAGAACCATCGTTCCAACCCTCGCCAACTACTCGACCGACACTTGCGACGACGGCAATCCCACCGTCTACACCGTGCTGTCCACCGCGCGCTTCGACGCCGACAAGGCGCTTGCCCTGCTGGACGGCTGGACCGACGAGCAGGTGCCGGACCGGACCGCGTTGATCAGCGTTGCGGCAACCTATGCCGGCTATAGCCTGGTGCTCCTGGGCGAAGGCATGTGCTCGGCGGCGCTCGATGTCGGCCCGGAGCTGACGCCGGCGCAGATCCTTACTGAGGCCGAAGCACGGTTCACTCGGGCCATCGACGCAGTACCGACAGCGCTCACCACTGCGCCAACAGCACAGGACAGCCTCAGCCTCAACTCGACCCTGAACCTGGCGCTGGTCGGCCGAGCCCGAGCCCGGCTGGATTTGGGCAACAAACCTGGTGCTGGCGCCGATGCCGCGCTGGTTCCGGAGGGATTCGTGGCAACGGCGACCCGATCCAGCACCAAGACGCAGCGGGAGAACCTCATCTTTACGTCGCTCTATCGCGATCTCACGTTTACGGTGGACGTTCCCTTCCAGGATCTCACATTCGGTGGCGTCCCCGATCCCCGGGTGGCGGTGATCGACGCGGGCACCACCGGTGCCGACAACGCCACCGAGATCTTTGCTCCGGCCAAGTACGCCAGCATCGACGCGCCGATCGTGGTCGCTAAATGGGAAGAGGCCCAACTGATCCTGGCCGAGGCAGATCTCGCCGCGGGTGACGTAGGCGGCGCAGTCGCCATCATCAACACGCTGCACACCAATGCTGGACTTCCCTCGTATGGCGGAGGAACTCCGGAGGAAGTGCTGGCTCAGATCATCGACGAGCGTCGGCGGGAGCTGTTTCTCGAAGGCCAGCGCCTGGGCGACATCATCCGATACGGCGTGCCGCTATATCCGGCCCCGGGGACACCCTTCGCGGTGGGTGCGGGGACGTCGGGCGAGTATGGAACGCAGGTGTGCTTCCCCCTTCCGACGGTGGAGCGGAACAACAATCCGAGTATCCCCGATTAACGGAAGGAAGGAACGACGGAAGGACGGAACCTTCCATAGTTCCGTCGTTCCCACGTTCCGTCCGTTCAGTATCTTCCACCATGACTTCCCCCGCAGAACGACGGCAGCGCTTTCGCGAGCTGCACCAATCCGGCTGTTTCGTCATCCCCAACCCCTGGGACATCGGCAGCGCCCGGATCCTCGAGCGGCTCGGCTTCCCCGCGCTCGCCACCACCAGTTCCGGATTTGCCTGGTCGCAGGGACGGCGAGACAACCACGTCACGCTGGACCAGGCCCTCGCCCACATGCAGGAGATCTCCTCGGCGGTGGACCTTCCAATCAATGCCGACTTCGAGGGCGGGTTCGCAGTCG